>DATFPJ010000035.1:0-10029 GCA_035264865.1 Solirubrobacterales bacterium | reverse complement strand
CCCATTCGGTTCAGTGATCGTCTCGGCTCGCGGCCCGTCATCGGGATCCGCTGCCTCTCGCTGCTCGTCGTCATCCTCGCGGCCCGGACCGACCCCCAGGATCGCGCCCACGGTGCGGCCGAGGATCCCACCGCGCTCGTCCGCGTCTTCACGCTCATCGCGGTCGCCGGTGACCTCCTCCGCGCGTGGCTCGTCCGCCGGGGGCTCGCTGGGCTCGGTGGGCTCGCTGCTCTCGACGCGCTCTGATGGCGCAGCGGCAGGCTCCGGAGGCGGTGGCGCGAAACCCTGCGCCTCAGGCTTCGGGCGGGTCTCAGGGGCCGGGGGCGCAGGTGGCTCAGGTGGCGCAGGCGGGGGAGGCGGCGGAGCCGCGGCCCGCTCCCCCAGGTTGCGGAGGTTCCTCGCGGCGGCCTCCTCGGCCTCGCGCGCCTTGCGCTCGGCCTCCTCGGCGCGCTTCTCGGCTTCGCTGACGCGCTCCAGCACCTCGCGCAGGGCACGCTCGCGCTCAGCTTCCTCGGCCTTGAGCTGCGCGAGCCGCTCGGCCTCGGCGGCGCGGCGCTCGGCCTCCTTGGTGCGCTGCTCGATCTCCTCCAGTCGCCGGTAGGCGGCCTGCAGCGCGCGCTCGCGCTCCTCGCGCTCGGCGAGAAGCCGCTGCTCGGCCTCCTCCAGGGCGCTGGAGAGGTGGCGGCGTTCGCCGCCGAGCTGCAGCTCCGCCTCCGCCCTGGCTCGTTCCTCGGCCTCGCGCTGCACGCGCAGGGACTCGGTGTCGAGGCGCTCCTCGGCTTCGGCTCGAGCCCGCTCCTCGGCCTCACGCCGCGCCTGCTCGGCGGCGGCGGCGACCCTGGAGTCGGCCTCGCGCCGCGCCGCCTCGATCGCTTCCCTGGTCCTCTCCTCGACCTCCCGACGCACCCTCTCAGACTCCTCGCGGGCTCGCTCCTCGGCTTCGCGGCGGATGACCTCAGCCTGCTGGCGCAGCTTCTCCTCGGCGGCCCGCTCGGCCTCCTCCTGGGCCTGGCGTCGAGCCTGGTCCGCCGCCATCTTGATCAGCTGCTCGGTCTCCTCCTCGGCGCGCCTGATGCGCTCCTCCGCCGCCCGCTCGATCTCCTCGGCGCGCCGCAGCCGCTCGTCCGCGTCCTGGGGCTCGCCGCCGACGGCCGCGACCTCGGCCTCGAGCGCTTCCTCACGCTCGGGCTCCTCGTCGCGCCCTGGGCCCGCAAGTTCCTCCGCCGGCGCGGTCTCCGGGACGTCCGCGACATCCGGGGCGTCGTAGGGGCGCGCCGGCGAGCTGTCGGGGGGGAGAATGAACGCATCCTCCTCCGGGGCCGGCGGCTGCGGGAGCGGGGCCTCACCGGGCAGCGGCGGCGTCCCCTCCGGAGGCGGCGGGGCCTCCTCTGCGGTCGGCAGTGCCTCCTCGGCGGCGGGCGCCTCCTCCGCGGCCGGGGCCTCCTCCGCGGCGGTCGCCTCGGAAGGAGCGGACTCACCTTCGCGGGCTAGCCGGTCGATCTCCTCCTGCAGGGAGCTGCCCGCGGAGCTCTCCTCGTCCGCCGAGGTGGACGCAAACCCACCGGGCGCGTCCTCGGGCTCCGGGGCGACCGGGGTAAGAGCGGGCACGTCGGTCTCCTCGTCCTTCGATGCGGCGCCGGCCGGGACCCACCTGGCGTGCTGATCCTCGTCCTCCGCGAGCTCCTCCTCTTCGCTCTCGGGCTTCTCCTCTTCCGCCTCAGCGGCCTCCGCGACCGGCTCCTGCTTGGCAGCGATGGGTTCCTCATCCGGCTCCTCGGGCTCCTCGGGCTCCTCGTCGGCCTCGGACTTGCCCTCGCCCTCGGCCAGACCGAGAGCCGCCGCGAGCATGGTGGACTTCTCCTCGCCCGCCGTCACCTCGGCGCCCTCGACGCGCTCCTCTCCCTCGACCTCGGCGGGCTCCTGCTGCTGCTCAATCTCCTCGACCTTCTCGGCCTGATCGGGCGTCTCCTCCTGATCGGGCTTCTCCGCCTCATCGGGCTCGGGCGGGGCCTCGCCCTTGCGGGCGCCCTTCCGCTGCTGGCGCTCCTCCTTGCGCTTGCGCCGCTCCTCCCTCCGGCGCTTGCGCTCCTCCTCCCAAGCCTGGCGATCCCGCTCCTCTGCCCGACGCTTCTCGTCGGCGAGCCGCTTCTTCCTCGCCTTGCGCTCCTCGCGGCGCTCCTTGCGGCTCGGCTTCTTCTTCTCATCCGTCGACTCCGCCACCGGCGGGGCGGTGGCCATCTTCTCCGTCTTCCCCTCCGCCTTCGCCTCCGCCTTCGCCTGCTTCTTCGCGCGCCGGCGATCACGCCAGGAGAGCTTCTCGGCACCCTTCGCCGGCTCAGCCTTGGCATCGTTTGTGTCCTCCTGCCTGCGGTTGCGAACGAGCAGCAGCAGGACCAGCAAGAGGACGAGCACACCGACCACGGCGTACGACTCCGTCGGATGGTCTCCTACGAAGTCGGTGACGGTGCTGGTGTCGATGGCAACAAGCATCGGCGGGCCCAATGTTCGCACGGGAGATTCGTTCTCGTGCACTGGCAGTTGCCCTCCCATCGGGCGAAAACGTGCTCGCCTCAAGTATCCAAGCGTCAAATGCGCCGGACGTCAGCCGAGGCGCTGCTTGAAGTCCCGCTCGACCTCGCGACGCAGGTCGCGATCGGCGATCTCGCGGCGCCTGTCGCGGCCCTCCTTGCCCTTCGCCAGGGCCAGCTCGACCTTCGCCCGCGGGCCCTTGAAGTAGATGCGGATGGGAACGAGCGTGAGCCCACGCTCGGCGGTCTTGCCGATCAAACGCTCGATCTCACGGCGGTGCAGGAGAAGCTTGCGGGGCCGATCGGGATCGTGGTTCTGGTCGGAGGCCGGCAGGTACGGAGGAATGTGCGCGCCGCGCAGCCAGACCTCGCCGCCGTCGATCACCGCATACGCCTCGTTGATCTGAGCCTTGCCGTCGCGCAGCGACTTCACCTCGCTTCCCCGCAGCTCGATACCGGTCTCCATCCGCTCCAGGACCTGGAACTTGTGGCGGGCTCGCCGGTTCGTGGCGACGTCGCCGCTGACCGGCTTCCGTGGAGCTTTGGACTTCTTCGCCATCAGGCCGGCAGCAGGTCGACGCGGCCCCGCGGGGCCTCGACGCGATCGACGGTGACACTGACCGGATCCCCGATCCGGACCGCGTCGCCGCCGCGGGAGCCGAGCAGCATCGTCTCGGTGGCGTCGAGCTCGTAGCGCTCGCGGCCGCCGATCCGCCTCGCCGGCAGGAAGCCCTCGTAGACGTCCGCGAGCGCGCCGCCGAAGCGCACGAACGCGCCGGCCCCGACGACGCCGGAGACCTCCCCCTCGAAGCGGGTGTCCTGACCGCGCTCGAAGAGCTCGCGCTCGAGCAGAAAGCAGGCGCAGACTGCGTCGGCGTTCCGCTCGGTGCGGGTCGCGTCGCGCTCGCGCTCGGAGCAGTGGGCGCCGTCCTCCGGGAGGCCCTCGGCTCGCGGCGCCTCCTCGCCGGCGCCGATCGCGGAGAGCAGCGAACGGTGCGCGATCAGGTCCGGGTAGCGGCGGATCGGGGAGGTGAAATGCGCGTAGGCGGGACTGCCGAGGCCGGCGTGGCCCACGTTGCGGTCCGCGTAGTGCGCCTGCTTGAGTGAGCGAAGCACAAGCGATGTATACGCCTCCCGGCCGTGTCCGCGGCGCTCAGCCTCTCGCGCCACCAGTCGGCTCGCCTCACCCGCCAGCTCGCCGGCCTGCTGCGGCGAGATCGCGTCCGGGAGGGGTGGTGTGGGAATCTCCAGCGCCGCCAGCTGCTCGATCAGATGGCGGATCCGCTCGGGGTCTGGCTGCTCGTGCACCCTGTAGAGGGTGGGGATGCGCCGTCGCTCGAGCAGCTCAGCGACGCGCTCGTTGGTGAGGATCATCAGGTGCTCGATCAGCGCGTGCGCCTCGGTCTGCGAGACGGAGTGCGCGCCGACTACCTGGCCGTCCTCGAAGCGAAACTCCGGCTCGAAGCTCTCCACCTCGAGCGAGGCGCGGGGGCGGCGACCGGCCAGGGCGGCCGCCGCGTCCCGCGCGAGCGCGAGGGGCTCGGCGATCGCCTCGGGCGACCGTTCTCGGCCCGCGAAGATCTCGTCGAGCTGGTCGTAGTTGAGCCGCGCGTCCGAGCGGATCAGGCTCCGGTAGAAGCTCGCCGAGAGCGGCTCCCCGGCCTCCGAGAGTTCGATCTCCGAGGTGACGGCGAGTCGGTCGACATCCGGCGCGAGGCTGCAGGCGTCGCTGGAGAGGGTGTGCGGCAGCATCGGCGCGACCAGGCCCGGCACGTACGTGGAGTTCGCCCGGCGGTGCGCCTCCTTGTCCAGGGCATCGCCGGGACGCACATGTGCGGCGACGTCCGCAATGTGGATCCAGAGCCGCACCCCGCGCTCCGTGCGCGAGGCGGAGACGGCGTCGTCGAAATCGTGGGCGCTCGCCGGGTCGACGGTGAAGGTCGCGAGCCCGCGAAGGTCACGCCGCTCGAAGCCGAGACCGGCGGCCCGTCGGGGCGCGTCGGCGGCCTCGCCCTCGACCTTCTGGGAGAACCGGCGTCGTACCTCGCGGTCCTCGAGCATCGCCTCGATCACGTCCGCCGCGCGACGCGGGTCACCGAGCTCGCGCATGACTCTCGCTCGGCCGCGGCCCTGCCCGACCTCGACCAGCGCGAGCCGGCCCGGCGTCGCGGCCCGCCTTCCGCCGCCGAGCTCCATCCGCCCGCCGCGCTCGAAGAGGAGCTCGCCGACCAGGAAGCGCCCTCGCTTCGAGACGAGGACGACTCGTTTCAATCCCGAGGAGGTCAGAGCTGCCGGCCCAGCGCTTGGAGCGCGCGCTGCAGGCCCTCGTCAGGCTTCGTCTTGGGAATGTCCTTCGCCCTCACCTGTGGGGCGATCCCGGTGCCATTGATGGATGTCCCGTCACGGGTCAGATACTCCCCTACGGTCAGATCGAGCGCCCCGCCGTTGTCGAGCGGGACGACCTCCTGGAAGGTCCCCTTGCCGAAGGAGGTCGTCCCCGCAACCGTTGCGATTCCCGCCTGCTCCAGTGCCGCGGTGACGATCTCTGACGCCGACGCGGTGTCCCCGTCAATCAGCACCACCATCGGGTGTCGCGGCAGCGGCTCGCCGGTCGCGTCGAAGGTGCGTGTGCTCTGGGTGCGGCCGTGGGTGGAGACGATCACGCCATCTGGGACGAAGATGCTCGAGACCAGGACCGCCTCCGTCAGCAGGCCGCCCCCGTTGCCGCGGAGGTCGAGCACGAGCCCCTCCGCCCCCTGCGTGTAGAGCTTCTCGACCTCGCTGCGGAGCTCTCCATGAGCCCCGGGGAAGAACCCGGCGAGCCGCGCGTACCCGACCTTCCTCCCGTCGACGGTCTCAATCCGTCCCGAGACCTGCGGGATGTCGACCTCGCGCCGAGTGAGCGTGACGTCACGCTTCCGGCCATCCGGGCTCTCGACGGTGACCGTCACGTTGGTGCCGGCAGGCCCCCTGATCCTGCTGGTCGTCACCTCGGCATCCTTCCCCGCGATCGATTGCCCGTTCACGGCGGTGATCACGTCGCCGTGCTTGATGCCCGCCTCGCCCGCCGGCGTGCCCTTGTAGACCGTCGCCACCCGTAGGCCACGCGGAATCTCGGTGACGGCGATGCCGACGCCCGACACCCTCGCCCCCTGCTTGAAGCGCGCGTACTCGCCGGGGTTCAGATAGTGCGAGAAGCGATCGTGGTACCGCTCCTTGATATGGGAGACGATCGACCCGATCGAGGCGTTCTCCAGGTCGTTCGAGTCGACGGTGTGGAAGTAGTCATCCTTGATCACATCGATCGCCTGCGAGGTCGCGTCCTCGCTCTTCGTCCCGAGGACATCGTCGACCGCGTCGCGAACCGGGTCGATCCTGCTGCCCACCACGATCCCCGCGACGAGAGCGACAAGCACCAGAGGCACGACGATCAGTGGGTGCCCGACCTGCTTCATGGGTGGGCGACCCTACCCCGCATGAAACGCGTTGCGCCTCTCGGCGCGCCCTCGCAGCCTCAAATGCGAAGGAAGCGACGCAGCGTCAGTCCGCTGCCCATCGCCGAGACGCCCATCGCCACGCCGAGCAGGACGAGCGCGAGGCTGGCGAACGGAATCGTGTCCCCGGAGTCGATCAGGTTGAAGTTGTTGGCGAGCGGGTCGACGATCACCTGCTTGCCCAGGAAGAGCAGGCCGATCGCGATCGCCCCACCCACCAGGCCGCAGACCAGCCCCTCGACCATGAAGGGCCAGCGGATGAACCAGTTGGTCGCGCCGACCAGGCGCATCACCTCCACCTCGCGGCGGCGGGCGTAGATGGAGAGCCGGATCGTGTTGCCGACCAGCAGCAGCGAGGCGATCAGGAGCATCCCCGCGACTACCGCCAACACCCAGCGGATCGCGGTGGTGGCACCGTTGATCTTGCTGGCGTCGTCGCGCGAGTCGCCGATGTCCGAGATCAGCGGGCTGATCGGAGCCGGCTTTCCGTTCGCGCCCGGCGGGGTGATCGCGGCACGGATGCCGGAGAGGTTCGCGAGATCGTCCGGCGCCACGTTGAAGGAGGCAGGCAGCGGATTGCGGGTGCCGGGGAGCTGCGCCGTGATGTCGTCGCGGTTCTCGTCCTTGAGCCGCTGGCTGAGGATCTCCTTTGCCTGATCCTTCGAGACGAACTGGACCGACTGGACATGCGGGATCGCCGTGAGCCTCGCCCGCAGCGCGTCGACCTGATCCTGCGGCGCCTGCTGGCCCACCGTCCCGGCGGGCAACGGCTGCCCCGCCGCGTCGACATCGCTGAGGAAGATCCGCAGCCCGACCTGGTCTCGGACCTCGTTGGTCTTGCCGTTCGCGGTCTGAATGACCGGAATCAGCACGCCGAGGGTCAGCACAGTCAGACAGACAGTGACGATCGCGGCGAGGCTCGGAGCGGCACTGCGCCGCAGAGCCCTCAGCCCTTCGCGAATGAAGAAGAAGAATCGACCCATCGTCAGCCCCCTAATAGGCCGGTCGCTCTTCGTCGAGCCCCATCTCCTCGCGCACGCGCCGCGCGAACTCTCGGGTCGACTCGTCGTCGGACGTGTAGGTGCCCACAGCCTGGTCGCGCACGACTCGCCCGGAATCGAGCGCGATCACGCGGCGGCGCATCTTGTCCACCATCTCGCGATCGTGCGTGACCACCACGACGGTGGTGCCGGTCCGGTTGATCCGGTAGAGCACCTGCATGATCCCGATCGAGGTGTTTGGGTCGAGGTTTCCGGTCGGCTCGTCGGCCAGCAGTAGCGGCGGATGGTTGACGAAGGCGCGCGCGACGGAGAGCCGCTGCTGTTCGCCGCCCGAGAGCTGGTCGGGATAGCTCTTCACTTTGTCGGCAAGGCCGACCAGGCGAAGGGCGTCCGGGACCTTGCGCCGGATCTCCGAGCGCGAGGCGCCGATCACCTGCAGCGCATACGCGACGTTGTCGTAGACGTTGCGGTTCGGAAGCAGCTTGTAGTCCTGGAAGACGGTGCCGATCCGGCGGCGGAGCTGCGGGACCTTCTTGTGCGCCAGGGAACCGATGTCCCGTCCGGCGATCAGGACCTCACCCTCCGTCGGGCGGATCTCGCGGATCAGCGTCTTGATCAAGGTCGTCTTGCCGCAGCCCGTCGGTCCGACGAGGAAGACGAACTCGCCGCGGTCTACCCGCAGGCTGACGTGCTCGAGCCCGACGTGGCCCCCGGGATAGACCTTGGTCACCCGGCGCAGCTCGACGATCGGCGGGCGGCCCCGCTGCTCGGTGAGGTGCTCGGGGCGGCGCTGCGGCCGGGGACGCGTCGCGCGGGTCAGGTCTGGTGTCTGTCGCCTTGCCATCGAAGTTGGGCCGGGAGGAGCCGCCCGCGGGCATCGCCCGACGAGTCGCCCCGCTGCGTGAAAGAGCGTAGGGAACGCCCTCCGCGCCGAACGCAAGTTCTCGTTCGCCCCCAACACCCGGGGCCGCAGTTAGTCGCGGATCGCGCGCGGGTAGCTCCTGGGCATGAGGGTGGTAGTGGTGGGAGCGACGGGCAACGTCGGGACGAGCACGCTGGAGTCGCTCGCCCGAGACGATCGCGTCGACTCCATCGTCGGTCTCGCCCGCCGCCGGCCGGAACTCCGGATGCCGAAGGTGGAATGGGCCGAGGCCGATGTCCGCTCGGCCGACCTGGTCGGTCTCTTCGACGGGGCCGACGCGGTGATCCACCTCGCCTGGTTGATCCAGCCCTCGCGGGACGAGAATGAGACCGAGTCCGTGAACGTGGTCGGGAGCGAGCGGGTCTTCGGCGCAGTCGCGGACGCCGGGGTGCCGCGACTCGTCTACGCGTCCTCGGTCGGCGCCTACTCCCCCGGTCCGAAAGACCGCTTCGTCGACGAGAGTCACCCGACCGACGGGATCGAGACCTCCTTCTACTCCCGCCACAAGGCCGCGACCGAACGGATCCTCGATCGCTTCGAGGCGAGCACCCCCAAGGTCTCGGTTGCGCGGCTCCGGCCGGCGCTGATCTTCAAGGGCGAGGCGGCCTCCGGCATCCGGCGGCAGTTCGCCGGGCCGTTCCTGCCGAATCCGCTCCTCAACCCCAAGCTCATCCCATTGATCCCCGATCTTCCGGGACTTCGCTTTCAGGCCGTCCACTCGCTGGACGTCGGGGACGCCTACCGCCGGGCGGTCTTCAGCGATGCGGCCGGCCCCTTCAACATCGCGGCGGATCCGGTGCTCGATCCGGAGCGGCTCGCGCGCCTGCTCGGGGCCCGCCGGGTCAAGGTCCCGGCGAAGCTCGTCCGCGGCCTCACGACGGCCACCTGGAAGCTGCGGCTCCAGCCCAGCCCGCCGGGCTGGCTCGACATGGCCCTCAACGTCCCGCTGATGGGCACGGAGCGCGCCCGCACCGAGCTCGGCTGGGAGCCGCGTCGCACCTCCGAGGAGGCCCTGCTCGAGCTGATCGACGGCCTACGGCACGGCCGCGGTCTTCCGACCCCGCCCCTCGACCCGCACACCGGTGGGCCCCTGCGCTCGCGGGAGATCGCCTCGGGCATCGGCGCCCGTCCCGCCGTTTAGCGCGGTTCGAGCCGGGCACGAATACCTCGATCGAACGGACCAACCACGAAGTGAGGACGGGATGAAGGTGATGACCCGAGCGAAGGCCAAGACCGTGTCCGGGACGACGAAGGGCGGCGCGTCGGCGATCCGCAGCTGGATCGCGGGCGGCGGGTCCACCGTGAAGGGCACCCAGAAGCAGACTCAGAGACAGGCGCGTCAAGTGCTCAATGAAGCTCGCAAGCAGGCGCGGCGCCAGGCGACGCGCGCGCGCATCGCCGCGGCCAAGGCCAGGGCACAGAGTCGCGCGAAGGCCTCGGGGGTCTCGACCAAGGCGATCGGCGCAGCCGGGGCAGCCGGGCTCCTCGCCGGTTACTTCCTCGACCCCGATTCCGGCAAGCGACGGAGGCACGTCACGCGCGACCGCGCTCTCGGGCTGTTCCGACGCGGCGCGGATCGGGCGCGCAGGCAGGCGGAGTACCGCGCGGGCCAGGTCGAAGGGAAGGTCGAGGCCGCGAAGAGCAAGACGGCTCCGGAGAAGCCGGCGGCGAATGACCAGGCGCTGGCGGAGCGCGTGAAGAGCGAGATCTTCCAGCCCGCCGACGCCCCGAAGGACTCGGTCAACATCAACGTCGAGGACGGTGTCGTCTACCTACGCGGCCAGGTCAAGCGGCCGGACGAGATCCGAAAGCTGGTCAAGGAGGCGGAGTCCGTCGACGGCGTCCGCGGGGTGGAGAACCTGCTCCACACCGCATGACCGCGAAGCCGACTCAGGACGTGAAGTAGCGGCGGCGGCGGGGCCGCGTGGCGTCTTCGCGACCCCGCTCGCCGCCTGTTCGCACTCCGGTGGCGTCCGAAGACACCGGAGGTACGTCTTTGTGCACGTCGTTGAGTTTTGGATCGGGAGATCTCATCTGCGGTCCGATCTCGCCGACCCGGGCCTTGTTGCGAGAGTGCTCCGCAG
>DATFPJ010000034.1:0-2975 GCA_035264865.1 Solirubrobacterales bacterium | reverse complement strand
CCTGATCGCCGACGATGAGGTACTGCTGCGCGAGGGGCTCGCCCGCCTGCTCGAGGACGCCGGCTTTGAGGTCGCCGGTCGCTGCGGGGACGCCGGCGCGCTGCTCCGGATGGTCGAGGCCCGCCGGCCCGAGGTCGCCGTTGTCGACATCCGCATGCCGCCCCACGAGGGCGACGACGGGCTGGTCGCGGCCCAGGAGATCCGCCGCCGCCATCCCGATGTCGGCGTGCTCGTGCTCTCCCATCATCTCGAGTCGCGCTATGCGATGAGGCTGCTCGAGGAGGCTCCCGAGCGCGCCGGCTACCTGCTGAAGGAACGCGTTTCGGACGTAGCTGTGCTCGCCGACGCGCTGCGGCGCATCGCAGAGGGGGAATGCGTAATAGACCCGACGATCGTGTCGCTGCTGGTCGCGCGCAAGCGCGTACGCGGTCCACTCGACGAGCTGACCGAGCGCGAGCGCCAGGTGCTCGCCCTGGTGGCGGAGGGCCACTCGAACAGCGCCATCGGCCAGAAGCTGTTCCTATCCCGCAAGACGATCGAGGCACATGTCTCGCAGATCTTCATGAAGCTCGACCTGCGCGAGTCACACGACCAGAACCGGCGCGTGCTGGCCGTGCTGGCCTTCCTCCGCGGTTCCTAGCGGACCTTCGTCCAGGGATGACTTCCCCACGTGACGAGCACGTATCCGGCGCCCTCCACGTCAGGACGGACGGGGTCGCTGATATCCGCGAAGCGCAGTTTGCCATCCTCGAACGACCAGCGCGCGGTGTGCGAGGAGCCGTCGATCCCGGTAAGCGTCACTCGGTCACGGTAGGTGGAGTAGGTGCCTTCCCAGCCGTCGGGGTCCTTGTCGCTCTCGAGGACGAAGTTGCCGCCGTTGAGCTCGAGCGTGTTATGGGTGATCCCCTGCCGTACGATGGGGTCATCGGGCGCAATGCCGGCGCGGAGTGCATCGCGCGGCCTGACCGTGACCTCGTACGTCCCGTCCGGGATCGCCGCCGCGCTCGGGGTGGGTGAACTACCGCCACAGCTGACCGCCTCCACCGGTCCGCCGAGCGAGGACGCGATCTGCTCGATCCGGGAGAGCGTCGCGCGCGTCGCGGCGTCGCGCTCGAGGCCCGCGTAGACGGGCCGGAACGCCTCCCGCATCTGCGCGAGCGCGCCCCCCGAGGCAAACGACAGCTTCAGGTCCTGGCGGCAGATGACGCCGAGCCGCTGGTCGTCCGAGTCGCGCAGGTCGTCGACCACTCCGGGTGCGGCCGCGCCGGCGGCCCGCCGCAGCAGCGCGAGCTGCGCCTGCGTGACGCGCTCGCCGGCGAACAGCACGAGTGGGCGCGGCCACAGCACGACGTTGCCGGTGAGGTAAGGGGCCTCGCGGTTGTACCCGTTGCCGGCGATAGAGGTCACGTGCGACTCGACGCCGTCGAGTCCGGTGAATTCGCCGCTCGACACGATGATCCGAGGCCGCGCGCCGAGTGCCTGCAGCGAGCGCTCGATCTGTTCGCCGCCCGCGTGGCCGATGCGCATCCCAGACCAGTCGGCCGGGGCGACCAGGCGCCGGGTCGCCAGCGGCCGCCGGAGCGGTCCCGGCAGCACGCCGACACCGTCGAGGCCAAGCCGGTCGAGGCTCTCGAGCATCGGGCCGACGACCGCCTCGTCCTCGAGCACCTTCAGCTGCAGCGCGTACGAGTCGATCATCATCGGGGCGTGGAGCGGCCCGAACGCCCGCACGCCGACCAGGTCGAAGGCCCGGCTGCCGGCCCAACCGAGGTCCGCCTTGCCGGCCCGAACATCGCGGATCAGGTTGACCTCGGCGTTGCCGTCGCGCCCCTGTCCCCAGCTGTTCTTGAAGCGGATCCGCAGGTGCCCGCCTGAGAGGTCCTCGACCTCCCGGGCAAACGCCTCGAGCACTTCGGGTTCACTGTTCACGTTGGCCAGCGTGAGCGTGGTCGCTCGCCCGGCCGGAGGTTCGGAGGGCCGCTCGCCGCCGGCGCGGTCCGACGAGGACGAGTCGCACGCGCTCGGCACGAGCGCGAGGCTGACAGCGACGAGGATGAGGGCTGCACGAGTCATGGGAGCGACCGTACCGCCGGCGCTGCACGTCGGCTACGGAGGAAACCCTCCACTCCGCCAGCGAAGCCGAGGGTAAACCCTGGCGAGACCGCGGGAGCACCCCGTGGTCCCGACGAGGGCGGCGGCCTAGCGTCGCCCCCATGCGCACCTCACACCTCATATCGCTCACGGCGCCCGCAGCGGCGAGTGCTGTCGATCCCAACGCTGCGACCCCGGGGGGCGGGGCGGCCATACGGCGCGTGATCGCAGTCCTAGCGGTTTCGGCGCTCGCACTGCTCGGGCTCTCTGCTGTCGCTTCACCGGCGCAGGGCAGCATCCCTCCCGGCACCAACGGGAAGATCGTTTTTGGCCAGATCGAGCCCAACTACGGCGTCACGATCAATCCCGATGGGTCGGGCGAGCACCAGATCGGACCCCCCGAGAGCACCACCTGCACCACCTGGTCGCCGGACGCCAGCAAGGTCCTCTGCAACGTCTGGAGCGAAGATGGGGTCCAACCCGCCACGGCGAACCCGGACGGGTCCGACTTCACGCTTCTGAACCCGTACCTGCCGCTCGATCTCTTCTGCCTGTCCTGGTCCCCCGAGGGCGGCCGACTTCTGTGCCATAGCGAGGGGAGCGCGAACCCGGCCGACGCCGGCCTCTACACGGTGCGGTCCTCCGACGCGGGCGACCTCGTGCGGGTCACCGCCACCCCTCCCGACAGCTTCGACAACGGGTACGCCTACTCCCCCGACGGCTCCCGCATCCTGTTCGCTCGATTCGACTCCGACGATAACGGCACCCTTGTCTCGGTGCAGCCCGACGGCAGCGACGCCCTCCAGCTGAGCCCTGCGGGGCTCTCGGTGATCGACCTCGGCTTCTTCGATCGGGCCGGGGCGGACTGGTCCCCGAATGGGTCA
>DATFPJ010000033.1:0-1593 GCA_035264865.1 Solirubrobacterales bacterium | reverse complement strand
CGTTCTTCAGCACCGTCCCCTTCACCGAGGCGTTCTCGAACCTGCTCGTCGCGCCGGCGGCGCGCTTCGACTCCGCCTGGTACCTGGCGATCGCGCAGCACGGCTACGAGGTGGGCGGCCGCTCGGCGTTCTTCCCCGCCTTCCCCGGCCTGGTCAGGATCGGTGGAGAGCTGAGCGGTTCCCCTCTGGTCGCCGGAATCGCGCTCTCGTCGGCCTGCGGGCTGGGCGGCCTCTACCTCCTCCACCGGCTGGTCGCGCTCGACTTCGGCGTCGAGCGGGCGCGGACCGTTGTCTGGCTCGCCGCCTGGTTCCCAGGGGCGATGGTGTTGTCCGCGGTCTACTCCGAGTCGCTCTTCCTGCTCGTCTCGGTAGGCGCGATCTACGCCGCCCGCCTGGACCGCTGGGCCCTCGCCGGCATGCTCGGCGCGGTTGCGGCGGCCACGCGGAGCGGCGGGGTGATCGTGATCGTGCCGCTGCTGATCATCTACCTCTATGCCCACCGCCGGCCGCGCGCGGACGTGCTCTGGGTGCTGCTCGGGGTCCCGGCCGGGCTCGCCGCGTACGTCGCCTACCTCGGTCTCACGACCGGGGACCCGACCTCGGTCTTCACGGCCCAGGCCGCGTGGGGCCGCAGCTTCGTTCCGCTCGGCGGGGTCGCCCTGGGGCTGTGGAGCGCGGTCCAGGGAGCCCTGGAGCTGATCGTCCCGGGCTTCGGCCGCTCCTCGGCGGCCTTCGCTCATGGCGTTCCGACTGAGCTGATCGACATCCGCGACATCGCGATGGTCGCCTTCCTCGCGGGGGGGATCTGGCTCTGTACCGAGGCCGTCCGCCGGCTCCATCCCTCCTACGCGGCATACGCGGTCTGCGGGCTCGCCCTACCCCTCTCCGTCCCGGCCGCGGGCTTCCCGCTGATGTCGCTGCCGCGGTTCGAGTTCGTGATCTTCCCGCTCTGGATCGCTCTCGCCCTCTGGGCCGACGAGCGCCGGCGCGTCCGGCAGCTGCTCTGGCTCTTCGGGACGCTGCTCGCGATCTCGAGCGCGTTCTTCAGCGTCTGGGCTTTGGCTCCGTAGGGTCGGGGTAGTCTGCGGCCGTGGGCGTTCGCGAGGCGATCCCGCGAAGGAAGGAGGCGCCGGAGGGCGTCTCGTCGTTCGCGAAGTCGCTCTTCCTCGGTGAGATTCACGAGGACCTCGTCTTCCCCTGGCCGAGCCCCGACACCGAGGAGCAGAACCGCGTCCGGGAGCTCAACTCGCGAATCCGCGAGTACTGCGACGAGCACTACGACCCGCGTCAGGCAGAGGAGGACCGCTGGATCCCCGACGAGGTCCTCCGCGACCTGGGGGAGATCGGAGCGCTCGGGCTCTACGTCGATCGGCGCTATGGCGGGCAGGGCCTCTCGCAGACGGGCTACGCGCGCGTCTTCGAGACGGTGGGCCAGATCGACGCCACGCTCGCGATCGTCCTCGGCGTCCACCAGTCGATCGGCTTCAAGGGCATCTCCCTGTTCGGCACCGACGAGCAGAAGGAGCGCTTCCTCCCGGACCTCGCCACGGGTCGCAAGCTGGCCGCGTTCGCGCTCACCGAGCCGGCCGCCGG
>DATFPJ010000032.1:0-51280 GCA_035264865.1 Solirubrobacterales bacterium | reverse complement strand
TAGGTCGCCGTCGAGGTTGGTCTCCTGAGGGACCACCCCGATACGGCTCTTGATCTCCCGCCGCTCGCGCGCGGCGTCGAGGCCGAGCACCGTGAGCTCTCCGCCGTCGACCGTGGCGAGCCCGTAGATCATCTTCATCGTCGTCGTCTTCCCGGCTCCGTTCGGTCCGAGGAACCCGAAGCAGACCCCCGGCTCGACCTCGAAGTCGATGCCGTCGACGGCGAGTCGCTCGCCGTAGCTCTTCATCAGGCCCGAGGCGACGACCGCGGCGGGAACTTCGTCGCTCAGCATTGACCGATCACGACGCTGATCGCGAGCGCGTTGTTGAGGAAGTGAGCGAGCATGCATGGCCAGATCGAATCGGTCTTGTTGTAGAGCCAGGCTAGGCCCACGCCCAAACCGGCCAGCGGGACCGCCGCGGTCGGCCCGGTCGGTGCGTGGACCAAACCGAAGATCGCGCCCGAGAGGAGCGCCGATGGCCACAGCGACCATTTGGTGTGCAGGCCGGCGAAGAAGAAGCCGCGGAAGAAGGTCTCCTCGGCCACCGGGGCGAGCACGACGATCGCCAGCACCGCGGTGATCGCGATGCCGATCCCCGGGTTGCACACCCCGAGCTCCTTGCCGATGTCCTCCTGGTCGGGTTGGATCACGAGCGCGGAGAAGGCGATGGCGCCGGCGTAGTAGATCCCGAGGACCGCGAAGACCCAGCCGATCGCCGACGGCTTGAAGCGCCTGAATCCGAGCAGTGGCAGCGCTTCCCGCAGGCGGAAGCGCCCGCCGGTGGCCAGCCCGATCGCGACCAACACCAGAAACCCGTCGAACAGGGCCTGCGTGGCCAGGATCCCGGCGTCGCTCGCCTTGTCGGGATCCGCGAGGTTCGGATCGAAGGGAAGAACCAGGAGCGGCGGCACGATCACCACGAGCAGGAGGCCGCCGACGAGTCCCCAGACCGACCCACCGAAGCCCCATGGGACCGGTCGCACGGGTTGTGCCTCGGCTTCCATCAGGCGTGATCGGAGGATGCTCCGACAGGAGCAACCCAATTCGTGGCGGCGTCCATCTCAGAGATGCTCACCGATCTCCTCCAGCGACGAGATGTCGCCGGCTCCGCCGTTCCGGTCGATGAGGAGCGGGCGGATGCCCGCGGCGCGCGCGCCAACGACGTCCTCCTCGGCGGTATCGCCGACGTGCAGCGCCTCGTCGGGCTCACAGCCGGCGAGCTCGAGCGCCGAGCGGAAGATCCCGGGATCGGGCTTGCGCGAGCCGGTTTCGGCCGACGTGACGGTGCCGTCCAGCATCCCGTCGAGTCCGCAGCGGCCGAGGACCCGCGGGAGCGAGCAGTCCCAGTTGGAGACCGCGACCAAGGTGAGGCCACGGGCTCGCAGGGAGGCGAGGGCGGGGATGGCGTCCGGGTAGGCCGTGAAACGGATCGCCTCGACCAGCTCGTCGACCGAGATCTCCATGCCCAGCTTCTCCGAGACGATCCCGGCGCAACGTTCCCTCAGCTCCGCCAGCGAGGCCTCGTCGCGCCCCTCCTGGGCATGCTCGCGGTAGTAGGCCATCTCGGCGCGGAGCGCCGCGACCAGGCGCTCGTCGCTGACCTCCGCCGGGACTCGGTCCCGGAGGGAGATCCAGGGCGGTTCGAGCTCGACGAGGGTGCCGAGCGCGTCGAGGAACACGGCGCGGAGCATCCCGCTAATACTGCCCGACCGCATGCTCCTGGCCGCGGAACAAAGCTTCTGGCAGCAGCACGGCGACGAGGTCTCGGCGGCGATCACCATGCTGGTCGCGATCGGGATCGCGATCGTCGTCGACCGCCTGCTGCTGGGACGCATCCTGAGGGCGACGACCCGCGTGGACACCGGAGAGCTCTCCCGAGAGGCCCGCACCCGGCTGCGGCTGATCCGGCGAATGCTCTTCCTGGCGATCATCCTGATCGGCGTCGCCCTGGCACTGAGCCAGTTCGCCTCGATCAAGCGCTTCGCGACCGGCGTGCTCGCCTCGACGGCCGTGCTCGGCATCATCATCGGCTTCGCCGGGCGGCAGGTGATCGCGAACCTGGTCTCCGGGGTGCTGATCGCCTTCACCCAGCCGATCCGGATCGGCGACCTGGTCTCGATCGGGGACGAGGTGCACGGACGGGTGGTGGACATCGCCCTCACCTACACCCGAGTCGACGCGGGCGACGGTGGTCTGATCGTGGTGCCGAACGAGAAGGTGGCGACCGACGTGGTGATCAATCACTCGGCCGGGAACAGCGCCGCACCGATCACGGTCGACGTCTGGTTACCCCCGGACGCCGATGTCGAGGAGGCTCGCCGCACGCTCGAGCGCGGCGAGGTGACCTCGGCGCGCCTGGTCGAGCTGTCGCCGGAGGGGGCGCGGCTCCAGGTGAAGGCCGCTCTCGACGCCGGGGTGGACCGCGAGGCCCACGAGGGCGAGCTTCGCGAGCGAGCGCAAGGCGCGCTGCGCGACGCAGGACTGCTTGGGTCCCACTGACCGGGCCCTAAGTACCCTTTCGCACCATGAGCGCCCGCTCCCGCCGGCGGCAACGACGCACGAGCCGCAAGAAAAACCCCTTCCTGGTCACGCTCGTGGTCCTCGGGTCGGCGCTCGCCCTCGGCGCCCTCGGATCGGGTCTCTGGCTGATCAGCGTCTACAACTCGGCCCCCTCGCTCGCTTCGCTGAGGCCGATCACGAAGGGGTCGGTCTCCAAGGTCTACGCGGCCGACGGCTCGCTGATCGGCGTGATCCACTCCGACAAGATCCGGCAGCCGGTCGGCAGCGCCCAGATCCCGCAGGACCTCAAGGACGCGACGGTGGCCATCGAGGACAGGCGCTTCTACAGCCATGGCGGCATCGATCCGTCGGCGATCATCCGCGCCGGCTGGGAGGACCTGACCGCGGGCGGCAAGCCGGTGGAGGGCGGCTCCACGATCACCCAGCAGCTGGTCCGCAACCTCTACATCGAGGACCCGGAGGACACGCTCCATCGCAAGATCATCGAGGCGCACCTCGCCAACGACATGGAGGACGAGCACTCCAAGGACTGGATCCTGACCAGGTACCTGAACACCGCCTCATACGGGACGAACGAGGGAGCCACAGCGATCGGCGTGGAGGCGGCGGCCGAGACGTACTACTCGAAGCACGCGCGTGACCTGACCCTGCCGGAGGCGGCGATGATCGCGGGCCTTCCGCAGGCCCCGTCCCAGTACAACCCGCTGCTCAATCCGCGCGCGGCTCTCGCCCGGAGAAACGAGGTTCTCCAGGCGATGGAGCAGCTGGGCAAGATCAGCACGAGCGAGTACCAGGACGCGCTCGCGCAGGATCTGGGCCTCCACCCGGGAGACAAGTACAACCGGATCCGCGATCCGTACATCTTCGATCTCGTCAAGCAGGAACTTCAGGACCGCTACGGGGTGAACACCGTCCAGAACGGCGGGCTGAAGATCTACACGACGATCCAGCCCGAGCTCCAGGAGGCGGCGCAGAACGCGGTCGACTCCTGCTCGGTCTGTTACTCCGGGGGCGGACCGGCCTCGGCGTTGGCCTCGGTCGATCCCTCGAACGGCAAGATCGTCGCGCTGGCCTCGACCCAGCGCTACTCGCTCACCAGTCAGTTCAACTTTGCCGCCCACGCCCAGCGCCAGCCCGGGTCCTCGTTCAAGACCTACGTCCTGACGGCGGCGATCAGGCAGGGAATCGACCCCGATACGACCTACTACGACGGCAGCTCGCCGAAGACGTTGGACGTCGACGGCTCGACGTGGACGGTCAACAACGCCGAACCCGGGGGCGGCGGTGTCCTGCCGCTCACCGAGGCCACCTGGGAGTCCGTGAACGTCGTCTTCGCGCAACTCGGCCTCGACGTCGGTCCCGAGAACTTCGCCAGGACCGCGTACGACATGGGGATCACCTCACCGCTGGGGATCAAGGGCGCGCGCGCGATCCCCTGCAAACTCGGGAAGAACTGTTTCATCCCGCCCGCGGACGCGATCGGCGGACTGAGCGTGGGCGTCACCCCGCTCGAGCAGGCCAACGCCTACGCCACCCTCGCCAATGGCGGCGTCCGTCACGATCCCACAGCCATCGACAGGGTCGTCTTCCCCGGCGGCAAGGTCGACGAGCCAGCGGCGGACGAGGGCAAGCGGGTGCTGAGTCCCGGCGAAGCCTACGAGGTGACGAAGGTGCTCGAGGGAGTCATCACCAGCGGCACCGGGGCCGGCTACACGTACATGGGTTGCTCGTCGGAGGCCGGCAAGACCGGTACGAGTGAGGACCTCTCCGACGCCTGGTTCGTCGGCTACACGCCGAAGTACTCGACCGCCGTCTGGACCGGGCATCCGCTCTCGCGCGAGTACACCGGGTTCGGCGGGCCGACCTCGGGGCCGATTTGGCGCTCGTTCATGGAGGCCGCCCAGGGGAGCGACTGTCCCGACTTCGAGGTTCCCTCGAACCTGCCGAGCCTGACCGCGTACCACGGGGAGCACACCGCGTCGAGCTCGAGCTCCTGCGGCTCGTACTCCTGCTCGAGCTCGAGCTACACGACTCCCAGCAGCAGCTACGGCGGTGGTGGCGGCGGCAGCGACTCGGGCAACTCGGACGCGTACGCGCCCGGCGTCGGCCAGAAGCCGGCGCCCTCGCCGAAGCCCCAGCCGACCCCGGCGCCCGGGCCACCGCCAGGGGCCGGACCGCCTTCCAACGGCGGGGGCATTACCCCGTAGTCCGGCTCAGGGGTCCGTCGTCGGGGTCGATCCCGATGCCGAGCGACGCGCCCTAGCCTAGGCCCATGCCTTCCAGCGAGTTCGACCTGATCGCCGCCATCACCGAGCGGCTGCCGCCGCCGGGTCCCCGCGTGAAGCTGGCAAGCGGCGACGACGCCGCGGTGGTCGAGCCGCGGGCCGCGAGCGCGATCACGGTGGACGCAGTCGTCGACGGGGTCCACTTCCGTCTCGAGGAGTTCGGCGCGCGTGCCGCGGGCCGCAAGGCGCTGGCGGCGGCGCTCTCCGACCTGGCCGCGATGGGTGCAGCGCAGGGAGAGGCGTACGCCGTGGTCGGGGCGCCGCCCGAGCTCGGCGATGATGAGCTCCTCGGTATCGCCGACGGCCTCGCCGAAGTGGCGGAGCGCGAGTCGGTCTCGATCGCGGGCGGCGACCTCGTCCGCTCTCCCGTGCTGATCATCTCCATCACCGCCGTCGGGTACGAACCCGGGCGAAACCGCCTGGTGACCCGCGCCGGAGCGCGGCCGCGGGACGTGCTGGCGGTGACCGGAGAGCTCGGCGGGGCCGCTGCGGCGCTCGAGCTGCTCGGGGGGAACGAGTCCCAGGGACTCTCGCCGGATCAGCGCACTTCGCTGCTCGCCCGGCAGCTCGACCCTGTCCCGAGGCTGAAGGAGGGAAGGGCGATCGCCGCAGCCGGAGCCACGGCGATGATCGACGTGAGCGATGGCCTGGGCGCCGACGCCGGGCACCTGGCGGAGGCGAGCGAGTGCCGCCTCGAGATCGAGGTGGGCGAGCTGCCGCTGGCGCCGGGGATCGAGGCCGTCGCCGGCGGGCGCGAGGCGGCGCTCGAGCTGGCGGCGAGCGGCGGCGAGGACTACGAGCTGCTGGTCGCGCTGCCGCGCGACAGGCTGGCCGAGGCCACGCGCGCCGCGGCGGAGGCGGGATCGAAGCTGACCCGGATCGGCTACGCGACCGAGGGCCGCGGCGTGGCCCTCCGGCTTCCCGACGGCGGGGAGCTCGAGCCGAGCGGCTTCGACCACAGGCGCGGGTCCCTCTCCGGCTCCGGCTGAGGCGGCTCCGGCCGCTCGGGCTCCCGTGCGCCGTTCTCCGCGGCGGCCTCCTCCTCCGCTTCCTCGGAGTCAAGCGCGCCGGCGTCGAAGGGCCTGCGTATTGCGATCTCGCCGTCGAGGTCCAGGTCCGGATCCGACCGCTCAGGCCGGCGCGCGGCTGCGACCAGCGCGACCGCGCAGCCGGCGAGCAGACAGCCCATCAGCACCAGGCCCGGGCCGATCTGTCCGTCGGCGACCATCAGCATCACGTCGTGCCAGACGCCAAGCCCGGCATCGAAGCGGCCGGCGAGGTTCGCGAGCAGCGCGATCAGGGGGGCCAGGCCGAGCAGTACCAGCCCCGCCGCCGGCAGCCTTCCGGGAGGCGTCCCCGCCGCCGCCGGGACCCAGGCGTGCAATCCGAGGGCGATCAGGACCGCGAGGTAGGGATTGACCGACCAGACACCGAGGGTGGCCGCGACGGCGAGCAGCAACGTCGCCGAGGCCGCCGCGCCCTGGGCCTTCGGCGCGGGGGCGCGCAGCGGGCGCAGGAAGAAGGCGATCGCGCAATAGAGCAGGATCGCGGCGATCACCGTGATCGTCCCGCCGGCGCCCAGCGCCTCGGTCCCGGGATCGAACGGAAAGCCGGGGCTCGGCATCAAGCCGATCAGAGTCGCCCCGCCGAACAGCAGCAGGGCTCCGAGAAAGGGCAGGGCGCGAAGCGCACCCCAAAGTGCGGCCCGGGCCGCCTCGAGCGGGCTGGAGGCGGCGGTGAGGAGCCCGGAGCCTGCGCCGAGGCCCACCGGCAGCAGCAGCGCGAGGGTGAGCATCGCGATGGTCCAGCCCGGCAGCAGATTGCCCGCCACCCCGATGTACCCCTTCGGCCCATGCTCGACCGCGCCCGGTGAGGCATCGAGCGAGAGGATCAGCGACAGGGCCGCCCGGCCGAACCGGTCGTACGTGTCCGGATCGAATCGGTCCGGGACGTCGTCGGCGGGGTCGAGGGGAAGCTCGCCCTTGGCGGATAGCCGCACGGCGGGCAGACCCGCCTCCACGAGCGGTCCCTGCTCCCCGAACCCGGCGGGCAGAGCCAGCCGGAAGAGGTCGCTGAGCGGGCCCTCGTCGCCGGCCGGCACGTCCAGCTCCTTGGAGACTGTGGCGTTGGCGGTGTCGGCGAGCTGGCTCGCCGTGCTCTCCGGGCCCGTCGACCAGGGAATCACCAGCGGCGCCGTCGGATCCTCCACCGCGGGCTGGCTGAGCACGATCGCGGCGTCGAGCAGCCCCGAGTCGCTGTAGTCGCGCACGAACCGCTTGGCGCCAAGCGCTCCGACGCTCGAACCGTCCGTCGAGACGAAGACGAGCGTCTTGTGGTGGGAGGAGCCCGAGAAACTGTCCGCGATCTCCAGCAGCGCGGCCGTGGCGGCAGTGCTGGTCACCGCGCCGCTTCCGCGCGCGACGTCCCGCGGCGCGATCAGCGCGATCTGACGATTCGACTCGCCGGGCAGGGTCGCGATCAGGTTGCGGAGATGGACATCGTCTCCGCGGAACGACGCGTCGAAGGTCTGCTCGGAGACGGTTGCGCCGTCGATCGCCGAGAAGGTGGACTTGACGCGATCGGCGAGCGCGTTGTCGGCGGCCGAGCCGGGCGTCGGGTAGGGCGCCTTCTCCGCGAGGTCCTTGGCTAGCGGCGCGGCAGTGGACGGGTCGAAGGCGTCCGGCGGGATCCCCTCCGAGAGCGGCGCGGGGACGCCGCGCAGCGAGAACATCGCCACGATCGCGGCCAGGGGGACCGCGAGCAGCGCGTACCTGTAGAGACGGAAATCGATCACTGGTGGACCACCATGCTCCCTAACCTTCCGGTATGGCGCGAGGACAGGCGCGGATCCTGCTCGTGGACGATGAGCAGGCCGTGCAGACGCTTCTCACCTATCCCCTCCGCAAGGACGGATACGAGGTGATCGGGGCCACGGACGGGCAGGAGGCTCTCAACCGCTTCGGCGAGGAGCGCTTCGACCTTGTGGTCCTCGACATCATGCTCCCGAAGCTCGATGGGATTGAGGTGTGCAGGCGACTTCGCACCCGTAGTCAGGTGCCGATCATCATGCTGACGGCCAAGGGGGACGAGATCGACAAGGTCGCGGGGCTCGAGATGGGCGCCGACGACTACATCACCAAGCCCTTCTCCGTGCGGGAGTTCCGCAGTCGCGTGAAGGCCGCGCTCCGCCGTGGCCAGATGGCGGGACCGTCCCTGTCCGGAGGGGAGCCGATCAAGGTGGGCAAGCTCGAGATCGATTACGAGCGCCGCTCGGTCACGCTCGGCGGCAAGCAGGTCCAACTCACCTACGTCGAGTTCGAGATCCTCGCCGCACTCGCGGGGTCGCCCGGCCGTGTCTTCACCCGGGAGATGCTGCTCGAGCACATCTGGGGCGACTCGACCTACCGCGACCCCCGCACCGTCGACGTCCACATCAGGCACCTCCGCGAGAAGCTGGAGTCGGACCCGAAGAAGCCTGAGTATCTCTTCACGGTGCGCGGCGTCGGTTACCGCTTCCGCGACGCAGACCGCGATTGAGCCGTCTCCGCCTCAACACGCTCCGCGGCCGCCTGGTGGTGCTGATCACGGTGATCACCGCCGCGGCGATCGCCTTCGTCTACCTCTACGTCGTCCCGCAGCTCGAGTCCAGCCTCACCGCGGAGAAGCTCCGCCGCCTGGAGCGCCTTGGGACCGAGCAGTCGCCCCAGCTCGCCCGTGCCCTCGAATCCGGGGCCTCACAGCAGCAGGTCGAGGAGCTGGTCGACTCGACCGCGCAGGCGACCGAAAGCCGCGTGACCCTGCTGGCGGTCCGCGATGCCCCGGGCGGCCCGCTGCCGGCCTTCGTGATCGCCGATTCCCAGGCCGAGGCGACGGCCATCCAAGGCCGCTACCTGAGCGCGGGAGCGGCGGTGGCGGACGGCCACCTCGCCTCGGGTGTGGAGCACGTGGCGGGGACGCGGGTCGCGACCTCGGCGGTCCCGCTTCAGGTCGATGGGCGGCCGCGGTGGGTGGAGGTTCTCTCGACGCCCCTCGCCGACGTCAACGACGACGTCGCGCTGGTCCGCCGGCAGATCCTGATCGCTGGCCTGATCGCCCTCGTCGCCGCCTCGCTGATCGGGTTCTGGGCCTCGGGCGCGGTCTCGCGGAGGCTGCGGCGGATGCGCCGGGCGGCCGAGTCGGTGGCAGAGGGCCATTTCGATCAGCCGATCCCGGTCGAGTCCTCCGATGAGCTCGGTCAGCTCGCGCGCACATTCAACGAGATGCAGCGCCGGCTGGCCCGCCTCGACAGCTCGCGCAAGGAGTTCATCGCCAACGCCTCCCACGAGCTGCGGACGCCGATCTTCTCGCTGGGCGGGTTCGTGGAGCTGCTGGAGACCGAGCGGCCGAGCGCTGCCGAGCGGCGCGCCTTCGTGGCCGAGATGCGGGCACAGATCGAGCGGCTCCAGAAGCTCACGATCGACCTCCTCGACCTCTCGCGGCTCGACGCCGACGTGATGGAGATCAAGCGGGAGCAGGTGGACCTGAAGGACGTGGCCAGACAGGTCGCGGACGAGTTCCGGCCGGCTGCGAAGGCGCACGACTCGACGCTGCTGGTCCGAGGCAGGGGCTCCGTCGTCGCGCTCGCGGACCTAAATCGGGTCTCACAAATCATCCGTATTCTCATCGACAATGCCCTCACCCATACGCCGCAGGGAACGAACGTGACGGTCACGGCTGTCCGCGCCGGCGGCACCGCCGAGCTGATCATCGGCGACGACGCCAAGAAGGGGATCGACCCGCGCGCCATTCCGAAGGTCTTCGACCGGTTCTACACCGGCGACACCGCGACCGGCTCCGGCCTCGGGCTGGCGATCGCCGACGAGCTCGCCACGCGCATGGGCGGCAAGATCACGGTGGCCTCGCGCCGCGGCCATACCGCCTTCACGCTCAGGCTTCCTCCCGCCGGACGCCGCAGACGCCACCGCGAGCCGGCCGGAGTGGCCGCGTGAAGCTCCGAGCGGGAGCAGCCGCCGTCATCGCGGCTGCGTTGATCGCCGGCTGCGGCGGGGGCGGCGGCGACTCAAGCGGGAGCACTGCCGCCCAGGCCCCGACTGCGACGCAGGTCGTCGTCCAGGCGAGCGACGGCAGCTTCAACCCGGCCCAGATCTACAAGAACGTCGCGCCGGGCGTCGTCACGATCACCTCGGTGTTCGACCAGGGGGCGGCGGACCTGCTCGGGACAGGCGGCGGCTCCGCCGGCCAGGGATCGGGCTTCGTGGTCGACAAGGACGGCGACATCGTCACCAACGCGCACGTCGTCACCAGCGGCGGGCACCTGAACGGCGGCGGCACCCCGCACGAGGCCAAGCAGGTCTTCGTCGAGTTCGGCGACCGCAACCGGGTCGCCGCCGACATCGTCGGCTTCGACGCCGACGCGGACGTGGCGATGATCAAGGTGGATCCCGACGGACTGGACCTCGAGCCGGTGAAGCTCTCCGACCGCTCGAGCTTCGCCGTCGGCGAGCCGGTGGCGGCGATCGGGAGCCCGTTCGGGGAGGAGCAGTCCCTGTCCGTCGGGGTGATCTCGGCCACCGACAGGACGGTCGAGGGCCTCACGAACTTCGGCATCGACAACGCGATCCAGACCGACGCGTCCATCAACCCCGGCAACTCCGGCGGCCCGCTCCTCGACGCGAAGGGCGAGGTGATCGGGATCAACGAGCAGATCGCCTCCAGCTCGGGCAGCAACTCCGGCGTCGGGTTCGCGATCCCGGTGACCTCGGTCCGCTACTCGGTGGATCAGCTCAAGGACGACGGGGAGGTCGACTACGCCTACCTCGGGGTGACCAGCGAGTCGCTCTATCCCCAGCTGGCCGACCACCTCGACCTCAACGCCGAGAGCGGTGCGCTGATCAGCGACGTCGTCGACGGCAGCCCAGCAGACGACGCGGGCCTGAGGGCCTCGAACGACGAGACCACCTTCCAGCTCCAGCACGTGAAGACCGGCGGGGACGTGGTGGTCGCGTTCGACGGCAAGCCGGTCGTCCAGAACAACGACCTCTCGGAGCTGGTCGCCGAGCACAACCCCGGGGACACGGTGACGCTGGAGATCGTCCGCGACGGTAATCGCAGCTCCGTGGATGTGACGCTCGGCTCGCGTCCGGCAGACGTCAACCAGTAGCGCCCGCCAGACCGCTGCACTTCGGGAGCGAAGGCCAAAGGCCGAAGCGACTTTATGCTGGGCGGCCGCTTGCGGGCGCGGCTATATGCGGAACGAGTCCATCCGAAACCTCGTGGTCGACCTCGCCGCGACCCTGCGCGAGGAGGTCCTCCCCCATTTGGGAGCGCACGCCGCCCGCGCCCACTCGGGCGAGGCCGAGGGGGGCGACGTCACCTTTCAGATCGACGAGCACGCCGAGCGACGGATGGAGGAGTTCCTGGCCGAGCGGGCTCCCGAGATCTCGTTCTACTCGGAGGACCGCGGGCTGGTCTCGCCGGCCGGCGACCGGGCCGAGTGGGTGCTCGTCGTCGACCCGATCGACGGCACCCGGCCGGCCCTCGCCGGCCTCGAGTCCTGCTGCGTGTCGGTGGCCGCGGCGCCGCTCGACTCCGAGCCCGCGATGGGCGACGTCCGCGTGGGGTGCGTCCTCGAGCTGAAGAGTGGCATGAGCTTCGTCGCCGAGCGCGGCGGGGGGCTCGAACCCGCGGCGAATCTGTCGGCCAACCGCTCCCTGGAGCGGATGTTCTGGACGTACGGCTTCCGCGGTCGGCCGGCGCGGGCGCTCGTCGAGGTGCTGGCGGAGCTGATCGACGCCTCCTCGGTCGGAGGCGGCACCTTCGACCTAGGCTCCGCGACCTACGACATGACGCGGATCGTCACGGGCCAGCTCGACGCGTACGTCGAGCCCGGGCCACGGATGATCGACGACGTGCCGGAGATCCGGGTGGAGTTCGAGCGCGTCGGCGACGGCGCCGTGCTCAACAACTCGCCGTACGACCTGGCCGCGGCGACGATCTGCCTGGAGGAATGCGGCGCGACGGTGACCGACGCCTATGGCGAGCCGCTGCGGGATCGGCCCCTGCTGGGCTCGGGACACGACTTCCAGATGTCGTGTGTGGCCGCCGCGAACGCCGAGCTGCACTCGGCGATCTGTGCCGAGATCGACGCCGGCATCGAGCGGCTCCGCGCCCACATATGACGGGTTGCTCCTCGCTTCCCTGCGGAGCACCCTCGAACAAACCGAGTACTTTTCCGCCCTTGCGTCATCAACTTCGGATGGGGGGCAGATGCTCCAAGAGGTAGCGCTGGGCAACAAGTCCCTGGCGGACTACACGCACCTGGCCGGCCGCGGCCTGGTCGACGAGATCCGCGACCTCGCCGAGAAGCTCAAAGGCAAGCGCGTGCTCCACATCAGCGCGACCGCGTTCGGCGGCGGCGTCTCGGAGATCCTCTACACGATCGTCCCGCTGATGCGGGACATCGGCCTCGACGCCCACTGGCAGGTGATCATGGGCCGTGAGGAGTTCTTCAACGCGACGAAGCTCCTCCACAACTCACTGCAAGGCGACCCGAACACGCTCTCCCCCAGCCAGTGGGAGCTCTTCGACCACTACAACAAGATGAACGCCGACTCGCTCGACGGTGAGTGGGACGTGATCATCGTCCACGACCCGCAGCCGGTCGCCATGCGCCACAACGCGAGCGACCACGCGAAGCACTGGGTCTGGCGCTGCCACATCGACCTCTCCGAGCCGAATCCCGAGCCGATCGACCGCCTGCTGCCGCTGATCTCGGAATACGACATCACCGTCTGGCACATGGAGCAGTACGTGCCGAACGGCCTGGATGGGCACGGCGGGGTGAGGATCGTGCCGCCCGCGATCGACCCGCTCTCGCCCAAGAACATGGCGCTCTCGCCCGACGACGCCGCCTTCGTCTGCAACCAGTTCGGCATCGACGTGGATCGACCGATGATCACGCAGGTCTCACGCTTTGATCCCTGGAAGGACCCGATCGGCGTGATCGATGCCTACCGGCGGGTGACCAAGGAGATCCCGGAGGTGCAGCTGGCGCTCGTGGGCTCGATGGCGACCGATGACCCGGAGGGCTGGGAGTTCTTCCACCGCACCTTCGAGTACGCAGGATCGGATCCCGACATCAAGATCCTGAACAACCTGAACAACGTCGGCGCGATCGAGGTGAACGCGTTCCAGTCCCAGTCCGACGTGGTCCTGCAGAAGTCGATCCGCGAGGGCTTCGGCCTGACGGTCGCCGAGTCGCTCTGGAAGGGGCGGCCGACGATCGGCGGCGACGTCGGCGGCATTCCGCTGCAGATCGTGGACGGCGAGGACGGCTACCTCGTCTCCTCCCCCGACGAGGCCGCTGAGCGTTGCATCGCGATCCTGCAGGACCCGGAGCTCGGGCGCAAGCTGGGACGGGCCGGCAAGGAACGCACGCGCGAGCGCTTCCTCAGCCCGCGCCTGCTGCTCGACTGGGTCCGGATCTTCACCGACCTGGACTCCGGCTAGGCGTTCCCCCAGCTCGATGGCGGAGATCACCCGGGAGCAGTTCGAGGCGGTCGACATGCGCGTCGGCCGCGTCGTCGGCGTGGAGGAGTTCCCGGAGGCGCGCGTCCCCGCCTGGAAGCTCGAGATCGACTTCGGCGCCGAGATCGGGCGGAAGCGGTCCTCGGCACAGATCATCAACTACGGGCGCGACGAGCTCGAGGGAACCCTCGTGGTCGCGGTGGTCAACTTCCCGCCCAAGCGGATCGGGCCGTTCGTCTCGGAGGTGCTGGTACTGGGTGCGATCGATGAGGAGAAGGGCGTGATCCTGCTCCGTCCCGACCGGGAGGTGGAGCCGGGCGACCGGATCGCCTGACCTTCCCTGGTACAAACGTGACGTGCCGGAGAAGCATCCGCTGACGATCGTCTCGAACCGCGGCCCCGCGGAGTTCGGCCGTGACGAGCGCGGCAATCGGATCGTCCATCGCGGCGGAGGGGGCCTGGTCACCGCTCTCGCCGGCCTGGTCTCGCACCGGCAGGCACTCTGGATCGCCTCGGCGATGACCGATGAGGACGTCGCCGTCGCCAACGAGAGCGACGGTCCCGTGACGATCGACGTGGAGGGGATCGACTACGACGTCCAGCTGGTCGCCTCGAACCCCTCCGCGTACGACCGCTTCTACAACGTGATCGCCAACCCGATCCTCTGGTTCATCCAGCACTACCTCTGGGACCTCTCGAACGCGCCGGACATCCGGCGGGCCGAGGTGGACGCCTGGGAGGAGGGCTACAAGGTCGTCAACGACGACATCGCCGACTGCGTGATCCGGGCGATCGAGGGTCAGGAGGAGCCGGTGGTGATGCTCCACGACTACCACCTCTACACCTGTCCCGGCCTGATCCGCGCAGCGCGGCCGGACGCCTTCCTCCACTACTTCGTCCACATCCCCTGGTCACAGCCCGACTCCTGGCGGATCCTGCCGAACCGCTGGCGGGAGGAGATCTACCTGTCGATGCTCGCCAACGACATCATCGGCTTCCACACCACGGCCTACTGCCGGAACTTCCTGCAGTGCTGCCGCGAGCTGATGGAGCTCGAGGTCGACTACGAGCGGATGGCGGTGCTCCTCGACGGCCGCGAGATCTGGGTCCGCGCCTATCCCCTCTCGATCGACACCAAGCGGCTCTACCGGGCCGCGGAGTCCTCGGACGTCGCGTTCTACGAGAAGGAGCTGCTGCGGCGCCGCCGCGACCATCTGATCATCCGGGTCGATCGGGCCGACCTCTCCAAGAACGTGCTGCGCGGGTTCACCGCGTTCGACGTCTTCCTCGAGCAGCACCCCGAGTTCCGCGAGAAGGTCACCTTCATCGCGCACCTCCAGCCCTCGCGGCAGGACGTGCCCGAGTACGCGGAGTACCTCGAGCGGATCGAGGCGCTCGTCGCCGTCGTCAACCACCGGCACGGGACGACGGACTGGATGCCGATCGATCTGCGGATCTACGAGAACTTCCACGAGGCCGTCGCCCGCTATAAGCACTTCGACCTGCTGATGGTCAACTCGCTGTTCGACGGAATGAACCTCGTCGCCAAGGAGGCGCCGGCCGTCAACACCCGCGACGGGGTCGTGATGCTCTCGGAGAACACCGGGGCGCACGAGGAGCTCGGCGACTGCGCCCTCTCAGTCAACCCATTCGATATCCAGGAGCAGGCGGACGAGATCTATCGCGCGCTCACCATGGAGCCCGAGGAGCGGGCGCTCCGCGCCAAGCGCCTGGTGGAGATCATCACCGAGCGCGACCCGGGCGACTGGGTGGACGAGCAGATGGCGGACATCCGCCAGAAGCGATCACTCGCATCGGTTCGGTAGACGGCTTCGCCATCAGCGCGCTGCACCAGGCGGCCGCTAGCGCTCAAACTTAAACTCGCCTGCGGAAGCTGGCGGAGGCGGGACGTAGGAGTAGACCGGCGGGGAGGCGTAGGCCGGCGGCGGGGTCGCTGACGGCCGGCCAGCTGGGCTGTGATCCGGATTGGGACGTGGGTGCGTCCGCTCCCGAGGTCGGTGCGCCCGCTTTCGCGGCTTCTTTCGATGCGCCAGGTGATGACCGCGCCGGTGCGCGGGAGCCGGAGGCGGCGGAGTGGGTGGCTCAACCGCGGACGGCGGCGGCGAGGTGGACGGTGCCAGGCCGACGTCGGGTGGGACCGGCGGGGGCTTGTTGCCTCCGAGCAGGGCGGGGAGCGAGGCGATGCCGGCGATCGCGGCTGCGGCGACGGCAGCGATCCTGCCCACGCTCCCCCATCTGATCTGGCGCCCAGCCATGCTTGGCTGAGCCACGGATCCGAGCCAACTCTCCCCCGCTATAGTCGCCCGTCGCTGTGAACCGCCACTACGAACTCGTTCTGATGCTCGACCCGGAGTCCGCCGACGACGCGCGCGAGCGCGTCGCGGGCGAGGTGCGCCAGCAGATCGAGGGGGACGGGACGATCGACCGCGCGGACAACTGGGGCATGCGGAAGCTCGCCTACGAGATCCGCCAGCGGAACGAGGCGGACTACCGCTACTACCGCTTCCAGGCCGAGCCACCGCTGCTGGAGCGCCTCGACCACAGCCTGAAGATCACCGACGGCGTGCTCCGCTTCCGCATCTTCAAGGTCGACCCCGACGCGCCGAGCAATCCGCCGCCGGCCTCGGACCGGCCGGCGATGGTCGGGGACGGTCGCCCGGATCGCGAAGACCGCCCGCGCCGCTCGCGTCGCGACGAGTAGCTGCCACGCCGGGTCCCGCAGTTTCCGGCTTTATCCCTGCGCGGGGGGAGAGATGCAGCCGGGCTGCTGCTTAAGATCGAAGTTCGGAATCGAAGGAATAGGAGCTGATCTGTGGCGGCCTCAAACATCAACGTAGTTGCGATCACCGGAAATTTGACGAGGGATCCCGAGCTGCGCTCGACCCCCGGCGGCACATCCGTCTGCAAGCTACGCGTGGCCGTCAACAGCCGCCGCAAGGACCAGAGCGGCAACTGGATCGACAAGCCGAACTACTTCGACGTCACCGTCTGGGGAGCGCAGGGAGAGAACTGCGCCAACTACCTCTCCAAGGGCCGCCCGGTCGCGGTCGAGGGTCGGCTCGATTGGCGCGAATGGGAGGCTCAGGACGGCTCCAAGCGCCAGGCGGTCGAGATCATCGCCAACAGCGTCCAGTTCCTCGGCTCGCGCTCGGACAACCAGGGCGGCGGAGGCGGCAACGGCTTCCAGGCGCAGTCCGATGTGCCGGCCGATACGTCGGACTTCGAGGGCGCGACCGTCAGCTCCGGCGGCGGCTCAGACGACGACATTCCCTTCTAGCGGCACGCCGGCTCGGGTGGCAGCCGCGGCCTGACCTCGGTCAGGCCGTCACCTTGGCGCGGTCGAAGGCGTCGGCGAGCTCTCGCATGTCGTTGACCTTGCCCTCGAGCTTGAACGAGCTCTCGCCCGCGGTGATCTCCATGACGCCGGCCAGGCCCATCCGCTTTACGGCCACGGAGTCGACGTCGGCGAGTGGGATCGTGCTCAGCACCTCGGTGACGTCCTTGATCTGACCGCCGAAGCTCACCTTGACGGCCATCGTCAGGAGGCTGGTCGGCGTCACCGCGACGGCGCCGGGGTTGCCGAGCTCGAGGCCCGCGGCGTCCGCGCCCTTGCCCTGTTTGCCGGCCCGCTGAGCGCCGATCTCGCGGCTGATCAGGTCACCGCCGGCGAGCGCCGTCGTCGAGCCCCTCGGCTTGGCGAACGCCGCCGCGAGGATCTGCTCGTCCACCTTGCCCCTTGCCCCCTCGATGATCTGCTCCTGATGCTTGGACATCGCTTCCTCCTCGTGAGTCGATGGCGGGCCGATCATCTCAGAGGGAGGCCACCCAGGCCACACCGCTACCATTCGCGCCCTTCGTGGCTCGACAGCAGCGACAGCAGACCCCGACCGGCGGCCGCAGGCGTCGCGGCCTGACCGATCGCGGTCGGCCGCGCAAGTACACGCGGATCAACGTCGAGCAAATCGACTACAAGGACCTCAACCTGCTGCGGCGCTTCATCTCGGACCGCGGCAAGACTCGCTCCCGCCGCGTCACCGGCCTCTCGCGCAAGCACCAGCAGCAGCTCGCCCTCGCGGTGAAGCGCGCTCGCGAGCTGGCCCTGCTGCCCTACGTCGGCGAGCGCTGAGATGGCGCAGGCTGTCCTGCTCAAGGACGTCGAGGGGCTCGGCGAGGCCGGCACCGCGGTCGACGTCTCACCCGGTTACCTGCGCAACTACCTCGTCCCCCGGAAGCTGGCGCAGCCGGCGACCAAGGGCGCGCTCGAGGAGGCCCAGCGCCGCCGCGAGCGCGAAGCGGAGCAGGAGCGGCAGGCGGCTGAGCGGGCGGACGAGACCTCGGCGCTCCTCTCCAAGACGGTCCTCACGATCAACCACCGTGCCGGCGAGGACGGCAAGCTGTTCGGCTCAGTCACCGCCGCCGAGATCGCCGACGCGATCCAGGCGGCGCGCGGCCTGAGGGTCGACCGCAAGAAGATCAGGCTCGAGCAGCCGATCCGCGAGACCGGCACCTTCATGGTCGACGTCGAGGTCGGAGGCGGGGTCACCGCCTCGGTCAAGACCATCGTCGCCGAGATGCGAGAGGGTCCCGAGGCGTAGCCGAGGGACCGCTCGTGTCTTTCTAAGAGCGCAAAGACCGCGCTTCTCCGTCAGGCACGAATCGTGCCTGGCACAAGCGCGCCGCAAATAGCCCGAACTCCTCTGCGCGCTGGTGCGCGCTGTGATTTTCTAGCCAGGCTCGCGCGGATTCAGTTCCACTCCGGGCCAAATGGGGATCCGCCGGGCCGCTATCCAGACTTGAGTGGAGAGTCGGCCGTCAGGCCGGTCTGATCCATGCGCGCAAAGAGGAGCAGTTGACAACGAACGGAAAGACCATCGTCCCGCCGCAGAACCTGGAGGCGGAGGAATCCGTGCTCGGGGCGATGATGGTCTCGGAGTCGACGATCGAGCCGGTGATGCTCGACGTCCGCCTCCACGCCGAGGACTTCTACCGCGACCGACACCGGACGATCTACGAGGCGATCATCCGTCTCAACGAGAACGCCGACCCCGTCGACGTCCTGACCGTCTCGGAGGCGCTCGCCCAGCGGGGCCAGCTCGACGAGGTAGGCGGGCGTGACGTGGTGGCGAGCCTCGCCGCCAAGGTCCCCGCGCCGGGCAGCGCCAAGCACTACGCGCAGATCGTCAAGCAGAACTCGCTCATGCGCCGTCTCGACTCGGCGGCGAAGCGCATCCAGGCCTCCGTCGCCGAGCGGGACGGCGAGCCCTCGGAGCTGGTCGAGCAGGCCGAGCGTCTCCTCTTCCAGGTCGCCCACGAGGAACGCGCCGTCGACTTCCGCGAGATCGGCGACATCCTCCACGACGAGATCGACAAGCTCGAGAAGCTCGCCAGCGGCGACTCCGAGATCACCGGCACCCCATCGGGCTTCCGCGACCTCGACGACAAGACCGGCGGCTTCCAGCCCGGCAACCTGATCGTGATCGCGGCAAGGCCGGCCATGGGCAAATGCTGCGGTGGCGGGACTCTCGTCTACGACGCGAATACCGGGGCACGCCGTCGGATCGACGAGATCGTGGAGTCATTCGAGATGGGGGAGCAGATCTGGATCGCCACAATCGGATCAGATCTCAAGATCCGTCCGGCGAAGATTTCACACGCGCTCCGGAGCGGCAAGCAGAAAGTGTTCCGCCTGACGACGCGGCTTGGCCGAAGGGTTGAGACCACTGCGAATCATCCATTTCTCACGCTCGGAGGCTGGCGCACGCTCGACCAACTTGCTGTCGGCTCACGGATCGGCGTGCCCCGTTGGCTGCCGCGCCGGAACCCTTCGGCGGAGATGCCGGATCACGAGATCGTCCTGTTGGCGGCCCTGATCGCGGACGGCACACTCCGGGAGCCCACCCCGAAGTTCACGTTTGGAAGCGAAGATTCTGAGCTGGTTCGCCAGGTCAGGGAGGCGACGGAGGCCTGCGGCGCATCATTCAACGTTGGGATTCGAGGCACGTATGCCTGTCTCAGCGGCCCGCGCACCCCGAGCGGCGGTCATGGCCCCAATCCCGTCACTGAGCTGTGTCAGCGTCATGGGCAATGGGGCAAGGGATCGGAGGAGAAGTTCATCCCTGAGTCGATCTTCGAACTGCCGAACCATCAGATGGCGCGCTTTCTGGCTGTCCTATTCGCCTGTGACGGCCACGTCTACTGCAGCGAGCGCCTCGCGCAGATCGGTTATACGACGATCAGCGAACGGCTCGCCAGAGACGTCCAGCACCTCCTCCTTCGGCTTGGGATCGTCTCCTGCATCCGGGCCCTCAAGCGCAACGTGTACGAGGGAACGGACAGGGTCGCTCGCGAGGTTCGGATCACCGAGCAGCGATCGCTGGCTCGATTCGCGGCCTGGATCCGGATCGTCGGGAAGGAAGACAAGCTGAGCGCCGTCCTCGAGCGCCTCATCGGATCCACGTCCATGACCAATGTCGACACCGCGCCGGTCGAGGTTTGGGAGAAGGTGCTGGCCGCTAAGGGTGAGCGCAGCTGGGCGGATGTCAGCGAGGCGGCCGGTTATCCCCGCAACCACAACTGGCACGTCGGCAAGCGTGGGCTGTCGCGCCCGCGTCTGCTTCAGATGCCCGGCGTGCTCGAGTCGGCGGAACTCGAGGAGCTGGCGGACGCCGATATCTGGTGGGACGAGGTCGCCTCGATCGAGGAGATCGGCGTGGAGGAGACCTACGACCTGACCGTTCCGGACCATCACAACTTCGTCGCGGACGACGTGATCGTCCACAACAGCACACTGGTCTGCGACTTCGCCCAGAACGTCGCGATGAAGCACCAAAAGCCGGTGGCGCTCTTCTCGCTCGAGATGTCGGAGATGGAGCTCGCTCACCGCTTCATCGGATCGCAGTCACGGATCTCGAGCGATCGGCTGCGCAAGGGAAAGGTCGCCCAGAAGGACTGGCCGAAGGTGGTCAAGGCCTGCAACCAGCTCGAGGCCGCGCCACTCTGGATCGACGACTCCTCCGATCTCGGCCTGCTCGAGCTCCGCGCCAAGGCCCGTCGCCTGCACGCGCAGGAGCGCTCCCGCGGCCACGATGGGCTGGGCCTGATCATCGTCGACTACCTCCAGCTGATGCGAAGCGACGACTCACGCGCCAACCGGGTCGAGCAGGTCGCGCAGTTCAGCCGCGGCCTCAAGATCCTCGCCCGCGAGCTCGAGGTGCCGGTGATCGGCATCTCCCAGCTCTCGCGTGCCCCCGAGCAGCGACCCGACAAGCGGCCGATCCTCTCGGACCTGCGCGAGTCGGGCGCCATCGAGCAGGATGCGGACCTGGTCGGGTTCCTCTACCGCGACGACTACTACAACGCCGAATCCGAGGACCCCGGCGGTGCGGAGCTGATACTCGCCAAGCACCGCAACGGCCCGGTGGGCACCGTCCGACTCGTCTTCCTGGAGCACTATCCGAAGTTCGCCGACCGCGCGCGCGAGGAGAAGCCGATCGAGCAGAAGGCCGGCGAGGGCCCGCCGCTCCAGGACGTCTCCGAGGCGGAGGAGTTCTGAGGTTGGCCGCCACCGCTCGATCCGGGGAGCGGCATCCGTGCCGCCTCGGCATCTGCGACGGCTCCGGCTGGATCCTGGGACCTGAGGACGTCGCTCGGCCCTGCGAGTGCCGCGCGCAGATGGTCGCGAAGGCGCGCCTTCGCGGAATCGACTCGGTGATCCCCGCCAAGTACCGGGGCGTCTCCTTCGACCGCCCGCCGGTTACCCAGATCAGCGACTCGATAGTGCGTCCGGTGCGCAACTTCTGCGCGACGATCGACCAGGCGCTCGATCGAGGGAGAGGGCTTTGGCTCTCTGGCAACCCGGGAACCGGGAAGACGACGCTTGCGATGCTCGTGTCGCGCACAGCGCTAGAAGCGGGACGATCCGTCGCTATCTATTCACTCCCCAAACTCCTTACGCGGATCCGGCGTACGTTCGACGCGGAGGTGGGCGAGCAGTCGTATGCAGAGCTCTTCGAGCGCCTTGCATCCATTGACCTCCTCCACATCGACGACCTCGGGGCGGAGAACCGCACCGAATGGGTGCTGGAACAGCTCTACGCCCTGATCAACGAGCGCTACGAAGCACAACGATCCCTGGTGGTGACTACCAACCTCGACGAGGACGACCTTGAGAAGCAGCTCGGTGAACGCATCGTCTCGCGCCTGGTTGCGATCTGCGGTGACCCGCTGTTGCTGTTCGACCAAGATCGTCGGATGCATGTCGCCCCCGGAGTCGCGACGTCTCTCGGCGAGGGCGGCAGTTCGGCACTGGGGCCACTCGACCACTGAACCCTGCGCCCGGCTCCGGCCTCCGACCTCTCATAATCCCCTGGTCATGCGCGGAATCGTCATAGTCGGCGCCCAGTGGGGCGACGAGGGGAAGGGAAAGGTCACGGACCTGCTCGCCGAGCGGGCCGACGTCGTGATCCGCTTCCAGGGCGGCAACAACGCCGGCCACACGATCATCCGCGACGGTGAGACCTTCAAGTTCCACCTGATCCCATCCGGGATCCTCTACCCGGGCAAGACCTGCGCCGTGGGCAACGGGGTGGTGATCGACCCTGCGGTCCTCACCGGGGAGATCGAGGAGCTCCGGCACCGCAGCATCGACGTCTCCGGCCTGCGGGTCTCAGCCAACGCGCACGTGATCATGCCCTACCACGTCAAGCTCGACACCGCGGGGGAGCTGAAGCTCGGCAAGCTCGAGATCGGCACCACCAGGCGCGGAATCGGCCCCTGCTACGCGGACAAGGCATCGCGGCTCGGGATCCGGGTGCAGGACCTGCTCGACGCCAAGATCCTGCGCAAGAAGATCATGACCGCGATGGAGCCCAAGCAGCAGATGCTGCGCCCCTTCGCCAAGGACCCGGAGCTCGACCTCCACACCATGGTCGAGACCTACCTCACCTACGGGCACCGCCTCGAACCGCACATCACGGACACGGCCAAGCTCTGCTGGGAGGCGTTGGACGCCGACCGCACGGTGCTCTTCGAGGGGGCGCAGGGCACGATGCTCGACCTCGACCATGGCACCTATCCCTTCGTCACCTCCTCGAACCCGGTGGCGGGGGCCGCGTGCATCGGCGCCGGCGTTGGGCCCGGCGACATCGACGAGGTCTGGGGTATCGCAAAGGCCTACGCGACGCGGGTCGGCGCGGGCCCCTTCCCCACCGAGCTCGATGACGACCTCGGCGAGCTGATCCGCGAGCGCGGTGGCGAGCTGGGCACCACGACCGGTCGCCCGCGACGGTGCGGCTGGCTCGACCTGGTCGCCCTCCGCTACGCGGTCAGGCTCAACGGCATGACCGCGCTGGCGGTCACCAAGCTCGACGTGCTCTCCGGAATCGACCCGCTGCGCGTCTGCGCGCGCTACCGCCACCCGGATGGCGCCATCTTCGACGAGTTCCCCTACCACCAGTCGATCATCCACACGGTCGAGCCCACCTACGAGGAGCTACCCGGCTTCGAGGGCGAGATCGGCGACTGCCGCCGTGAGCGGGACCTCCCGCAGGAGGCGCGCGACTACCTCGCCGCCGTCTCGGATCATCTCGGCGTCCCGATCCATCTTGTCGGTGTGGGCGCTGGCCGCGACCAGGTGATCTGGATGGGGCAGGAGGCGGAGCCCAGACTGCGGGCCGCCGCCTAGGCCAGAGCGCCGGTGGTCGCGAGCTCCTGGGTCCCGATCTGCGGGATCAGGCCCTCCTCGACGCCCTTCTCCTCACCCCGTCGCAGCATCCGCAGCCCGAGGATCGTCGCCGCCAAGGTCGCGGTCACCCCGAGGCTGACCTGCACGCTGAGCAGCCCCTGTCGGGTCCAGTAGACGTCCTCCAGGTCGAGGAGCAGCGCGGCCTCGTCCATCGTCAGCCCCATCCCGGCTCCGAACGGGATCGCCAAAGCCGACTCGAGCCGCTCGCTCTGAGAGGTGATCGCGGCGATACCCGAGGCGAAGGCGAGCACGATGCCCGGAATGAAGTGGTGGATGTGCCGCCCGCGCACGCTCACGTTGCCCGCAGGCCACCACCCATGGCGGATGCCCCAGGTCGAGAGCCTGGCCCCCGCGAAGCCACCGAGGAATCCCTGGAGCACGTTGAACAGCACCTGCTCGCGGTGCGGGGTGGCCCGCAGACCGCGCCGCGCGACCGCGATCGTGTCGCGTGTCGCGTAGCCGGCCGCCCCGACCAGGTTGACCGGTGTTTCCGCCTGCTCGGATTCTCGGCGGCGGTGCGCCATCCGCAGCAGCTCGCCCCCGATCAGGGTGCCTGCAGCTCCCAGCGCGAGTGCCGCCAGGCCGACTGTGACGCGCTCGGTTCCGAGCTCGGCGAGCACCCCGCCGGCCCCGCGGCGACCCCTTCGTCTGGCGATCAAGCTGGGCATCGCGGCCGGATGCTAGTCGCGTTGGTTTCCATGTCCGCAAAGAGGGCAAGAATCCGCTCAATGCAGCCAAATCAGTGGGTATTGCTGGCCCGACAGACCGTCGCGACAAATAGAGTTCACGGCGTGCGCAGGTTGCTCTCTCCGGTCAATGTCGGCGTCAGCGCCGCCCGCCACGTGCTCTGGTATCTGAGCTACCACACGGGCCCCAGGCAGCGTTAGGCGCTCGGACGAATGGGGATCATCGCCTGGATCCTGCTCGGCCTGTTCGCAGGCGCGATCGCGAGGGCGCTTATCCCGGGGCGGACCGAGCCCGGCGGCTGCATCGGCACCACTGCCGTGGGCATCCTCGGCGCCCTGCTCGGCGGATTCATCGCCAGTGCCCTCGACATCGGCGAGATCGACGACTTCTTCGACCTCGGCACCTGGCTGATCGCGATCGGCGGCTCGGTGATCCTGCTGCTGATCCTCCGAGCCGTCGCGCGCTAGTCAGGCGGTTACCTCGACGACCATCAGCTGGTTCCCCTCCGGGTCGCGTAGCCAGAACAGCGGCGGCACCGGCTCGCCCATGTGGCTGACCTCGTCGTCGACGTCCACGCCCCGGTCCTTGAGCTGGGAGTGATAGGCGTCGATGTCGTCGGCCTGCAGCGTGATTCCGGTGTCCTTCGAGCCGGCCTCGTTGTTCGGCCCCGGCGGGCAGAGCGCGATCGGGGTCTCGGCACCGCTGGGCGCCACCTCGATCCACCGGCCCTCGACCTCGTCCCCGAAGGGCACGTCCGCGCGCTTCTCGAGTCCTAGGGTCTCCGTGTAGAAGTCGAGCATTGCGTCCTGGTCTTTGACCGGGATGATCACGTTGGCCACCCTGCTCACCCTCGTCGCTGTGGTGCTGCTCATGTCATTCCTCCTGGGTTGAAGAGCTGTCGATTGCTTAGACCGGCGAGCGTGCCCCAGCTCATCGGTCCCGGCGCAACCATCAGCGGCCCTTACCGGTGGAGATCCGCTGTATCCGCGCAGCTGCGAACCCGGCCCCGCCCGCCGCAGCCGGCCGCGCACTGGCACCGCCGACGTCCTCAGAGGTGGGCCGTGCAGGGATCGAACCTGCGACCTTGAGATTAAGAGTCTCCTGCTCTACCAGCTGAGCTAACGGCCCTCGTGGAGCGGGCAATTATAGGAAGCGCCGAGAGCAACCCGCCGGGGGGAAGCTCTAGAAACCGCTGCCCGTGCCGCCCAGGCCGCCGCCCAGCCCGTTGAGCGGGTTGCCTCCACCCGCCGCCCCGCCCCCGGTCGCGCCACCGCCCGTCGCGCCGGCGCCCTGGATCGCCTGCTGCTGCTTGGTGAGCTGGTCGATCGCCTCCGTGAACTTCACGCCCTGGTCCCTTGAGCCCTTCAGCTGCTGCTCGAGCTTCGCTCCGTTCTTGGGATCGACCTTGGTCGCCTCGGCGATCGCCTGCTGTGCACCCTGGGTGTCGCCCGCGAGGTAGTACGCATCCGCCACCTTCGCCCAGTTGGCGACGCTCGGCTGCGCCGCGGCGACGACGGCCTGCGCCCCGGCCGCGCCCTTCAGGTCCGTGACGGTGGACTGCAGGCCGGTGAGCTGCTCCGAGACCGAGCTGGACTGGACGGCCTCGGAGAAGTCGGCCTGCGCGAGGGCGTAGTAGGCCTGGTAGGCGATCGAGGCCGGACCGCGGGCGGCCTGATCGCCGCTCACCTTCTTGTACTTCGACCAGGCATCGACGCTCTCGGCGAACTGCTGCTTGCCGTCACTCGTGAGCGACTGCCGCCCGGTGTCCTGGTCCACCTGCACCTCCTGGGTGCCGGCCTGGTAGTGGAGGGTGACCAGCTCGGCGAGCGCCGCTGTGTCGTTCGGATTGACGGCCAGCTTGTCCTCGGCGGCGTTGATGTCGCCGTCGAACGCGCTCGAGCCGCTGCTGCCGCCGCCGCTTCCGAACAGGTCGCTGATGCTGAACCCGCTGCCGCCTGTGCCGACGCCGAGGAAGACGAAGCTGATCGCGAAGATGGCGGCGAGGGCACCGAAGGTCACCCGGATGACGCGTCGGCGACGCGGGCTCTGGAGGTCGAAGAGCACGGCGGAAGCCTAGAGGGTCGCTCTGAGCGAGGCCTAAGCTGCCTCGCTGGGCGGCGGCTCGGAGACCGCGACCTCGCGATCCTCCGCCGCCTCCGGCGGCCGCCCGACCGCCCGGGAAAGCAGCACGCTGCCCTCGAAGAGCAGGATGAGTGGAACCGCCTCGATCAGCATGGTGACGGGGTCGGTGCCCGGTAGCAGCGCCGCGACGACGATCAGGATGATGTACGCGTAGCGCCGGTTCTTCGACAGCTGCTCAGGGGTGACGATTCCAAGCCTGGTGACGCCGAGGATCCCGATCGGCAGCTGGAAGATCAGTCCCATGACTCCCAGGGTCAGCGTGAAGAAGCTGTAGTAGTCGCGCGCCCGCACCTGGATGTTGAACTGGGCGTCGTTGAAGTTCAGGAGGAAGTTGGTGGCGGCGGGGAGCACGACGAAGTACCCGAAGACGACACCGGCGATGAACAGCCCCGGCGCCATCAGGACGAAGGGCAGCACGTAGCGCTTCTCTCGCGGCGACAGGGCGGGGAGAATGAACGCGTACGCCTGGTAGAGGATCACCGGCAGCGAGAGGACGAGCGCCGCGTACGCCGAGATCGTGATCGTCGTCGTGAACGGCTCGGCGACGCCGAACGTGATCGGGTTGCGGTCTCCGGGCAGCGGAGCGTTGGCGATGTCGAGCAGCCGGTCGTTCTGCCAGAAGCAGAGCGCGAACGCGACGCCGAAGGCCACGATCGAGATCACGATGCGCGTACGGAGCTCGTCGAGATGCTCGACGAGCGTGAGCCGGTCCTCGAAGTCGACCGGCCGAAGCCGGGCCATTGCTAGCCCTTGTTCTCGGTGACGACTTCGCCCTCGACGGGCTCCGCCTGATTCTCAGCACTCGCGTCGCCCGCGACTGCCTCGGGCGGCGGCTGTGGCTGGCTCGCCTGCGCCTGCTGGCTCGCCTGCAGCTCTCGGCGCTGCTCCTCCGGGGAGTCCTTGTCCTTGTCCCCGGAGATCGAGGCCTTGAATTCGCGGATGCCACGTCCCATCGACTGACCCAGCTCCGGAAGGCGCTTCGGCCCGAAGATGATCAGCACGATGACGAGGACGACGGCGATCTCGAGCGGTCCCACGTTCGGCATTGCCCGGATGTTAGCGGCAGGTGGGTGATCCACCCCGCAACATTTAGCTAAGGCTTACTGCGCGACCGCTCGCGGTCGCCTACGCCGTTCTCGCGGAAGTTGAGGTAAAACCGGCTCGCTGTGGGCTCGGCCTGGCCCTGGTACTTGCTGCCCGCCTCGCTCGCGCCGTAGGCGTGCTCGACGGGGGCGTCCATGCGCATGAACGAGATCTGCCCGATCGGCATGCCGTGGTAGATCGTGATCGGGAGGTTCGCCAGATTCGAGAGCTCCAGGGTCAGATTGCCCTCGAAACCCGGATCGACGAAGCCAGCCGTCGAGTGGATGACCAGGCCGAGCCTGCCCAGCGAGCTCTTTCCCTCGAGGCGCGCGACCAGGTCGTCGGGCAGGCGGACCCTCTCGAGCGTCTGTCCGAGCACGAACTCGCCCGGGTGCAGGACGAACGGCTCGTCGTCCTTGACCGTGACCAGCTCGGTCAGGTTCTCCATCGGCTCCCGCACGTCGATGAACGGGTAGCGGGAGTTGTTGAAGACCCGGAAGCTCCGGTCGACCCGCATGTCGACGCTCGAGGGCTGCACCAATGACTCGTCGTAGGGGTCGAAGACGAGCCGGCCGGCGGCCACTTCCTCCTTGATCGTGCGATCGCTCAGAACCATGATTAGTGAGGTGCTTTCCCCGGTTTAACCCGCGGGAGCGCCCTCGTCTGAGTGTATTCGCGTCGGATCGCCGCAAAACCGCATTAAGCCGCTGAATGCGGGTTTCCCGCGAGATCGCAGAAACCTCAATTTTGTGCCTAAAGGTCGTGCCGCAGGCACCGATAGGTCCCCCACGATGGGAGTTCCGAAGCGGACAACGGCGAGGCCCAGCACACAGCGGTCACGCGAGGGGATGCAGTGCTGCCCCGAGTGCTCCTCGGCTTTGGTCCAGCCCACGAATTGGCACGAGCAGGGCGACGGTTACTGGAACGTCGAGCTCCGCTGCCCGGAGTGCGAGTGGTGGGGCCGCGGCAGCTACTCGCAGGACGAGGTCGACCGCTACGACGAGGAGCTCGATCGCGGCGGACAGGAGCTGGTCGAGGACCTGCGCACCCTGACGCGGGGCAACATGGAGGACGAGGCAGATCGCTTCGCCGCTGCCCTGGCGGCCGACAGCATCCTCCCCGAGGACTTCTAGAGCAGTACCACTCCAAAACAGAGTCACCTCCCTGCAAGGCGGCGACCCCTCCGGGGGTCGTTGTCTTTTCAGGAGTAGCGCTCGACGACGCCGTCGGCGATCAGCCCCAGCAGCTCCCGCTCCTCATCCGAGAAGTTGGGGTCGTCGAGGAGCGCCTTGGCGCGGGCGATGCCCTGCTCGGCGCGCTCGCGGACCCGCTCGAGCGCGCCGGTCGCGGCGATTCGCTCACAGAGCGTCTCGGCGGCCTCTTCGTCGAGGCCCCGCAGCTCGACCTCCTCGAGTGAGGGATCGAGCCGGCGGGCGAGGATCAACGGCAGGGTGACCGTTCCGTCCAGCAGGTCGGTCCCTCGAGCCTTGCCGGTTCGCTCGGGCGGTCCCGTGACGTCGAGTACGTCATCGAGCAGCTGGAAGGCCAGCCCGATCTCCCGGCCGAAGGACGCGAGCTCCTCGGTTCCCGGCGCACCGGAGGCGAGGCGCCCCATCCGACAGGCGGACTCGAAGAGGCGCGCAGTCTTCAGCGAGCAGCGCTCGAGGTAGCGCTCCTCGGAGATCGAGGTGTCGTATGCGTCCCGACGCTGGGCGAGCTCGCCGAGCGCAAGCGCGACCGAGGCCGAGCTGAGCTCCGCTACCTCGGAGACCTCACCATCGACGGCGAGCTCGGCGAAGGCGCGCGAGAAGAGCAGGTCCCCCACGCCGACGGCCCGGTCGCGGCCCGAGCGCGCGACGACCGTCGGTCGGCCCCGGCGCACCGGCGCCCCGTCGAGGACGTCGTCGTGCACCAGGGTCGCCATGTGAACCATCTCGACGGCCGCCGCGGCGTGTACCGCGCGGTCGCCGGCGGAGCCACCAGCTGCCATCAGGACAAGCAGCGGGCGCAGCCGCTTGCCACCGGCGGTCAGGGTCGCCTCCGCGTCCTCCGCCAGCCTCGGCCCGTACGACACCGAAAGCTCGGCGAGCCTGTCCTCGACCTCCGCCATCCGCGCCGGCAGCCAGGCGCTGGCGGCGTCCATCACGGCGGTCACGGGAGGTGGTACGGAGGATCCGGTCACGCGGACTTGACGGCGCTGTGGATGGCGATGATCCCTCCCGCGAGCAGCAGCCAGCGGATCCGCTCGAAGCCGGCCGCGTCGATCAGCCCGGCGAGCTCGCGCGGCTCGGGGAAGGTCCGCACCGAGTTGGGCAGGTAGCTGTAGGCGTCCTGGTCGCCGGCGAGCGTCCCGATCACGGGGACGAGCCGGTCGAACCACAGGGAATAGAACGTCGCGAGCGGCTCGCGCTGGGGCCGCGTGATCTCGAGGATCACCAGTCGGCCGCCGGGCCGCAGGACCCGCGCCATCTCGGCGAGTCCTCGTTCGAGATCCGCCAGGTTGCGGGCCCCGAAGCCGACGGTGACCGCGTCGAAGCTCGCGTCGCCGTAGGGCAGCTCGAGCGCGTCCGCCCAGCCGAACTCGACCGGCAGACCCTGCTCGCCGCTCTTCCGCCGGGCCAGCTCCAACATCGGATCCGAGAAGTCGCAGCCGACGACACGGCCGTCCGCCCCGATTCGCCGCCGCAGCTCGAGCGCGAGATCCCCCGTCCCACAGCAGACGTCGAGCGCGTCGTCTCCCGGCCCCACCTCCGCCCGGTCCACGGCCCGCTGCCGCCACTGGTGATGGAGACCGGCGGTCATCGCCGAGTTGACGACGTCGTAGACGCCGGCGATCCGGTCGAACATGCCGCGGACCTCGCTGGCGAACTCCTCGGAGTCGCGTCTCGGCACGCCGCCGCCCGTCTCCGTGTCGGACGAGACACTCATCGAATCGAGATTAGAGCGCTCAGTTCAGCGAGGCCAGGAACGCGGTCAGCGCCTCGAACTTCTGCGGAGGCAGGCCGGCGTATGAAGGCATGATGCTCGGCCCCACCTCGAGCGAGCGCGCGATCGCGTTGCGCGGGACTCGGGCACCGATGTGGGTCAGCTCCGGGCCGGGCCCGTCGTTCCCGTTGTCGCCCAGCTTGTGGCAGGCAAGGCAGCCCGACTGGGCGACGACCTCCTTGCCCGGCTCGAGGGCCGCGGAGGTCTGCAGGTCCACCTCGCTCGGCGGGCCGGCGGTGGCGCCCAGGTACGTCAGGTACGCCATGGCGATGATCGTCAGGATGCCGGCGGTCGCGGCGATCGGCCTGCGCTCGATTCTTCGCTCCGGGTTGCGGTCGTAGAAGGGGAGCAGGAGGAGGAGCACCATGCAGACCGTCGGGATCCCGATCGTCGCGATCGGGACCGCCCAGACGGGCTTGATCACCCGCAGGAGCTCGAAGAGGAAGTAGAAGTACCACTCGGGCCGCGGCGTATAGGTGGTGGTGGTGGGGTCCACCTTCGGCCCCTGCTCGGCGCCGAGGAGGATCGACATCCCGACGATCACCAGCGCGACGACCAGCATCATCGTCGTGTCCTTGAGGACCGCGTACGGGAAGAACGGCTTGCCCTTCTTCTTCGCTACCTCGTACTCACGGAGGTAGGCCTCCTTCTCGGCGCGGTTCAACCGACCTCCTCCCTTCGCACCGCGGACTTGGGGCGGGCGATGCGCAGCCAGGGCGGCGCCGTCGTGCCCAGCTTGACCACCAGGTAGAGGTGCGCCCCGATCAGGGCGAATATCAACCCGGGCACAAGGAGCATGTGGATCGCGTAGAACCGCGACAGGGTCGTGGCGCCGATCTCGGGGCCGGCTCGGAGGAAATCGGCGAGGTAGGGGCCGAGAACGGGACCCGTGCCGGTGATGTTGTTGGCGACGATCGTCGCCCAGTAGGAACGCTGGTCGAATGGCAGCAGGTAACCCGTGAGCCCCATCACCAGGGTGAGGATCAGCAACACGACGCCGATCACCCAGTTGAGCTCCCGCGGGTACTTGTAGGCGCCGAAGAAGAAAACCCGCCCCATGTGCAGGAAGATGCAGATGATCATCACCGAGGAGCCCCACTTGTGCATGCCTCGGACGAACTCGCCCAGCCAGACGTCGTTGGTCAGGTGCGTGATCGACCCGTAGGCCTGGGTCGGCGACGGGGTGTAGTACATCGCCAGGAAGACACCGGTCAGCGCCTGGAAGGTGAAGGCGAAGAGCGTGGCCGAGCCCAGCGTGTAGAACCAATTGGTCCCCTTCGGCACCTTCCGGTAGAGCATCCCGGTGAGGAAGCTCGCGCCGCCGGTGCGCTCGTCGAGCCAGCCGACGACGTCCGCGCCACCCTCCTTGGCCACGTCGATGGCTCCCTTGCCGTTGCCGCCCGCGCCGTTCGTCCGCTCCCCCGGAGGGGCGGGGCGGCGAAGCGGTGCTGGGATCAGTCCCTCGGGAAGCTTCATCTCCTCGCTCCTACGGCGGCGGCGGCACCGAGGGCCGCGGCGGGTAGAGGACGTTCCAGATACCGCCGGTGTACTCGCCCGGATCCCGGGCGCGGACCGGATCGAGGTCGTTGGTGACGCTGTAGCGCGGCCCGATCTCGACCTGCCCGTTGGTGACCCGGGTCTGGAAGCGGTCGAGCGGCCGGACCGGCGGCCCGCCGATCCGCTCGCCGACGAAGCCGTAGACGCCGCCGTGGCAGGGGCAGATGAAGTTGCCCGCCGCCTGCACGAAGCGCACCGGACAGCCGAGGTGCGCACAGCGCGTGGAGATCGCGATGTACTCGTCGGGCGACTCGGGTGGGTACTTCGTGTCCTTGGTGATCTCCGGATTCCCCTGGCGGACGTACGCCGTGGTCTTGCCGGTCTCGCCGATCCCCTGGACCGCGGTGATCACCACGGGGCGGTAGGTGTCGGGGCTGAAGTCCGTGGTCGGCCCGACCGCCTGCCAGGGCTGCTCCTCCTCCTCGAAGAGGGGCGCGACGGCGAAGCCGATGGCGGGGAGCGCGACGGCGGCGCCGGCGAGCCCGCCCAGCGCCTGGACGCCGATGGTGAACGCGGTGCGGCGAGTCATCGACTCGCCCTTGAAGTAGCCCGCGGGGTCCGGCGTCTCGAGCCGAGAGGGCGCCCCCTGTTTGTCGTTTCCCTGGTCAGCCACGATTCGGGAGGTCTCGATCGAAGCCTATCGAGTCGGCTGCGAGTGCCAGGGCATCCCCCAGGCCCGCTCGGCGGGCGTTCTCGGCCGCTCCATCGAGCAGCTGCGAGGCGGCCCTGGGCTCCCCGGAGCGCACCGCCTCCTTCGCATGCTCGTGCTCTGGGGTCGAGCCGACCGCGACCGCGACGGTCGACGCCAGCCACAACGCCGCGGTGAGCCGTCGGCCCTCGTCACCGTCCTTCTCGGCGTGGACCTGGGCGGAGAGGCTGATCAGGTCGGCGAGCTCGCGGACCGCATCGAGATCCCCGCGTGCCGCGAGCCGCTCAAGGCCGAGGGCGTACAGGTAGTCGCCCGCGAGGAGGCGCAGGTCCGGATCGGCTCCCTCGATCAGGCGCGGCGTCTCGTAGTGGAGGAGATAGCCCTCCCGGATCGCCTCGACCAGCAGCACGTACTCGTCAGGCGCCGCGGCAGCGCGTGGGCCGGCGGCGGCGAGAGCGCCGAGCGCCGGCGGCTGATCGGAGTCGGTGACGTGGCGGGCGATCACGTTCTCCCCGTCGCGGAGAAGTGCCGCCAGGGCGGCGAGCGAGGTCACGGTCGAGGCCATATCGCCGCGAGATTAAGAGAGGGCCTGCTTGAAGGCTTCCTCGGCCGCGTCGACCGTCGCCGCGATCGCCTCGTCATCGTGGGCGAGCGAGGGAAACCAGGCCTCGAACTGCGAGGCTGGCGGGTAGACGCCCCGGTCGAGCATCGCGCGGCAGAAGCGGCCATAGGCGGCGGTGTTGCATGCCGACGCGCCGGCGAAGTCGCTGACGGGCTCGGCGCTGAAGAAGACCGTGACCAGCCCAGGCACGCTGCTCACCTGGACGGGCAGGTCGCCCGCCGCCGCGCGCAGGCCGGCGGCGAGCGTCTCGGTGATCCCGCGCAGGCCCACGTAGGCGGCGCCGTCGAGCTTGCGGAGCGTCGCCAGCCCGGCAGCGACCGCGAGCGGATTGCCCGAGAGGGTGCCAGCCTGGTAGACGTCGCCGGCGGGAGCGGTCCGCTCCATCAGCTCGCGCGGACCGCCGTATGCCGCAGCGGGCAGCCCGCCGCCCAGCACCTTGCCCATCACGGTCAGGTCGGCGTCGATCCCGAGCAGCTCCTGTGCCCCGCCGCGGGCAACCCGAAAGCCGCTGATCACCTCGTCGAGAATGAGCAGCGCACCCACCTCGGCCGTCGCGTCGCGCAGGTGCTCGAGGAACCCCGGCGCCGGCGGAACGACACCCATGTTGGCCGGGATCGGCTCAGCGATCACCGCCGCCGGAGCGGTGCGGGAGATCGCGTCCGCGACCACCTCCTCGTCGTTCCAGGGGACGATCACCGTGTCCGAAGCCTGCGCCTCCGTCACTCCCGGGCTCGCCGGGACGCCCGCGGTGGCGAGCCCGGAGCCGGCCTTGGCCAGCAGCCCGTCCACGTGGCCGTGGTAGGCACCCGCGAACTTGACGATCGTGCTTCGCTCGGTGACGGCCCGGGCGAGCCGCAGAGCCGACATCGTCGCCTCGGTGCCGGAGCTGGTCATGCGCACCATCTCGACGCTCGAGAAGCGCCCGGCGATCTCGCCGGCGAGCTCCACCTCTCCCTCGGTGGGGGCGCCGTAGCCGGTGCCGCGCCCCGCCGCCTTGCGGATCGCGTCGACGACCAGCGGATCGGCGTGGCCCAGGATCAGCGGCCCCCAGGACGAGACCCAATCGACGTAGCGATTGCCGTCCACGTCCCAGATGAACGGTCCCTCGCCCCGCTCGATGAAGATCGGATTGCGGCCGATCGATTGCATCGCGCGCACCGGGGAGTTGACCCCGCCCGGCATCACCTCGAGAGCCCGCTGGTACAGCTCCTCGGAGCGGCTCAGGTGTGCTCCGCCTCCCAGCGCGCGTACTCGTCCGTGAAGTAGTGGAGGCGGACCTTCTTGAACTCCGTCGAGGAATAGAGGACCGCGCGGTCGTCGCCGTGCAGATCGTGCTGATCGGCGATCCCGTCGAGGATCGCGTCGCACTCCTCTTTCGAGCGCCCGTGGGCCATCGTGAAGACGCTGTACGGCCAGTCCTCGTAGGTCGGGCGCTGATAGCAGTGCGAGATGCCGCGCACGGCGGCCATCCGGGCCCCCACCTCGAGGATCCGGTCCTCGGGGACCTTCCAGACTCCCATCCCGTTTGCGGAGAAGCCGGCGCGGCGGTGGTAGAGGATCGCGGCGACGCGGCGCAAAAGCTTCCGCTCGACCATCCCCTGCAGGTGGCGAAGGAGCTCATCGGTGCTCATCCCGACCTCCGCGGCGGCGGCGTCGTAGGGCCGATCGGTGACCTCCATCGGACCCTGGAGCGCGCGGATCACGGCGACGTCGGTCTCGTCGTAGGGCTGGCGCTCGAGCTCGCGGGGCGGGGCGGCCTCGACCGCGGCGGCGAGCTCCTCGGTGCCGCCCTTCATCTCGAGGTTCATGTTGATCTTGAAGAGCTGGAGCGTCGGCAGCTGGCGGATCGACTCCGCGCCGGTCAGGTCCTGAAGGACCCTCAGCGTCCCTTCAAGGCCGAGCTCCGAGTCCGGCGGGGTCGCGATCGTGAACCAGAGGTTGAACTCGTGGGTGCGCAGGTAGTTGTGCGAGACGCCGGGGTGAGAGTTGATGATCTTCGCGGCGCGTTGCGGATTCTCGGAGTCGACCTTGGCCGCCACGAGCATCGAGCTGTAGCCGAGCGCGCGCGTGTCGAAGATCGGCGTGATCTCGCGGATGATGCGTTCGTCCAGGAGCCGCTGCGTGCGGTCCTTGACCTCGTCGGTGGTGAGCTGCGCCTCGGAGGCGATCAGCGCGAAGGGCTCCGGCTCGAGCGGAAAGCTCGACTGGAGCAGGTTCATCAGGTGCTTGTCGGTCTCGTCCAGAGGGACGGCCGCGCCGCCCTTCCGGGAGCGGAGCTTGGGCGTCGCTGCCGCGGTGGTGATCCCGTCGGGGGGCTTGTTCACCGGCGAGCCGCCTCTGCGAGCCAGGCGGCGGCGTCCTTCGCGAAGTAGGTGATGATCATGTCGGCGCCGGCGCGCCGGATCGAGATCAGCGACTCCATCGCCGCCGCGCGCTCGTCGATCCAGCCGTTCGCGGCCGCCGCCTTCAGCATCGAGTACTCGCCGCCCACGTGATAGGCGGCGAGCGGCGCCCCCGTCGCGTCCTTGACCCTCCGGACGACGTCCAGGTAGGGCAGCGCAGGCTTCACCATGATCACGTCCGCGCCCTCCTCGAGGTCGAGCTTCGCCTCGCGCACCGCCTCGTCGGCGTTCGCCGAATTCATCTGGTATCCGCGGCGGTCGCCGAACTCCGGCGTGGACCCGGCCGCTTCGCGGAAGGGGCCGTAGAAAGCGGAGGCGTATTTGGCGCTGTAGGCCACGATCGGGACGTCGGAGTGTCCCTCCTCGTCGAGCTGGCTGCGGATCGCCCCCACTCGCCCGTCCATCATGTCGCTGGGAGCAACGGCGTCGGCTCCGGCGGCGGCGTGGGAGATCGCGGTCTTGGCCAAGAGCTCGATGGTCAGGTCGTTGTCGACGTCGCCTCCGCGGACGATGCCGCAGTGGCCGTGCGAGGTGTACTCGCAGAGGCAGACGTCCGTGATGACCACGATCTCCGGGTGGGCCTCCTTCAGGGCTCGCACGGCCATCTGGACGACCCCCTCGTCGTCGTAGGCCTCCGAGCCGACCTCGTCCTTGGTGGCGGGGATGCCGAAGAGCAGCACAGCGCGCACGCCGGCGGCGGCGATCTCGGTCACCTCGGCGACCGCCTCCGAGATCGAGAGGCGCTCGATGCCGGGCATCGTCTCGATCGGATCGCGGATCCCCTCCCCCGCCGTGACGAACAGCGGCTGGACGAGGTGGTCGGCCGTCAGGTCGGTCTCGCGTACGAGGTCACGGAGTGGCTCCGTGCGGCGGAGCCGGCGCAGACGTGTCGCCGGAAAGCTCATGCGGCTGATTCTAGGGCCGGGCCTACGCGAACCTGCGCAACGCCAGCCTCGCGAGCGCGAGGTAGCCGACCGTCAGCAAGGCGAGATGCAGGAACGGCAAGCCGAGATCCGGGCCCGAGGCCGACATAGCGCCCGAGAGCGCGTCCAGCGCGGGGCGGAACGGGAAGGCGCCGGCGATCACGTGGATCACGTCCAGCAGGCCCTTGCCCACCGTCCCGGAGGGCACCAGCGAGAGAAAGGCGACCGGCAGGGCCAGGGCGAAGGCGAGCAGCGCGCTCGCCCTGACCTCGCGCGCGGCGGCCCCGATCGCCAGACCGAGGCCGGAGGAAGCCGCCCCGGCGAGCAGGATCGCGGGCACGATCAGATAGATCCGACTCCAGGAGATCGACTCGAACGGGGTGATCGCGATCAGCAGGAGCAGTGTCACGACCAGCGCCGCGGCCGTCCCGAGCAGCGACTTCTCGACCAGCAGGCCGGTCCGGCTGACCAGCCCGCGGGTGAGCCGGGTGAACGTGTTCTCCTCTCGCTCCAGCGCCAGGGAGCCGGAGACGAGCAGCACGGTGACGAACAGCAGGGTCACGGCAGCCGCCACGGCCACCGCGAAGGTGTCCAGGGGAGGGACGCTGCCCGCGACCACCTGTTTGTCCACGGCGATCGGCTGACGGATCGAGGAGAGCAGCTGGTTCGCCAGCGCGAGGTTCTGGCGCGCCAGGCGCGCGAAGTCGCTCACCTGCGCGACCTGGCTTCGCTGGGCCGGCGGCAGGCTGCCCTCGAGTGCGCGCAGGATCCGCTCGGAGCGCTCGAGGCCGAGCACGTGGACCGTCTGGCCGAGGAACGGGATCTCGAACTCTCCGCCGTTCGCCAAAAGCCGCTCGTAGTTGACCGCGACGTCGGTGATCTTGTCGGAGAGCAGCAGGTTCGCCTGGTTGAGCAGCGAGCTGATCCGGTCGTCGACCACCTGCGCCTTGAGCGGATCGTCCTCGTTGACGAGCACCTCGACCTTCGCGGACTCGGCCGAGTTCGTGGTGAGCTCGGCCTGAAGCTTGCTGAGGAAGTCCGCGGGCAGGATCAGCCCGCCGAGGACGTCGCCGTCCTTGACCTTCTCCACCACCTCCCCCCGGCTCGAGGCGGAGACGCACTCGATGTTCGCGCAGAGCCGGTGGCGCGCCTCCTCCTGTGAGAAACCGCCGGTATCCCCGAGGCTGAGGCCGGAGCTCTGCGGGATCTGGTTGAGGAAGGCCACCCGCGGCTTCTCCGGGCTTCGCGAGATCGCCAGACCGATCAGCACCGCCAGGACGATCGGATAGACAACCAAGAGGCCGGTCACCAGCGGTGAACGGCGCAGCAGCTGCAGGTCCTTCAGAAGCAGCCAGCGCATCAGTGGCCCCGCTCGCGCAGGAAGCGGACGAAGTCGTTCTCGGGATCGGCCGACCCGTCCTCCGGGCCGGGTCCGGCGGCGCGGCGGAGCTCCTCGAAGCTGCCATCGAAGATCGTCTCGCCGTCGGCGAGGACCACGAGGCGGTCCCCGTAGTGGCTCGCCTCCTCGATCTGGTGCGTCGAGTAGACCACCGCGGTTCCCGCCTCGGAGAGGCCTGCGACGAACTCCCAGAGCCGTATCCGCTGGCTGGGGTCGAGCCCGGAGCTCGGCTCGTCCAGGAGCAGCACCGATGGATCGCCGAGCAGCCCGATCGCGATGTTGATCCGCTGCTGGTTGCCGCCCGAGAGCGAGGAGACCTGGTCACCTCGCCGGTCCGCCAGCCCGGTCTGCTCGAGCATGCGCTCGACCGTCCCTTCGACGTCGCCCGTCTCCTCCATCCGGGCGAAGAGGCGGAGGTTCTCGTCGACCGTGAGCCGGCGGTAGAGCCCGGCCTGCTGCGGCACCCATCCGATCCGGCCGTTCGAGCGGCTGATCCGACCGCCGTCCGGCTTCGTGATCCCGGCGAGGATGGAGAGCAGCGTGGTCTTGCCGGCGCCGTTCGGACCGAGCACCGCCAGCAGCTCGCCGCGGCCCACCGTGAGACTCACCTCCCGCAGCGCCGCGCGCTCGCCATAGCTCTTGGAGAGGCCGTCCACCTCGAGCACGGCGTCGTCTCGCCCCGGGCCTGGCGTCTTCCCCTGGCTCATCGAGCGAACGCTAGACGAAGCCGGTAAATGCGCACTGCTCTACGCTCCCCCGCCCATGCGGCTCCTCTTCATCGGGGACGTTGTCGGCAAGCCGGGCAGGGAGGGTCTCGCGGCCGCCATGCCGGAGCTTCGCGCGAAACACCATCCGGACCTGGTCGTTGTGAACGGCGAGAACGCCGGAGGCGGCGTCGGGATCACCGAGGCGACCGCCAAGGAGATCCTGGACGCCGGCGCCGACGTGATCACGCTCGGCAACCACACCTACCGCCACCGCGACGTCTATCCGCTCCTCGAGTCCGATCGCCGGATCATCCGCCCGGCCAACTTCCCCACCGGCAACCCGGGCCGTGGCCACACGATCATCGAGGCGGCGGGAATGCGCGTCTGCGTGATCAACCTGTCGGGACAGATGCACCTCCGGGTCGAGCGCAATCCCTTCACGGCCATCGACGAGCTGCTCGACTCGCTCGCCGGCGCCGCCGACGCGTACGTGGTCGACTTCCATGCGGAGCTCACCAGCGAGAAGGTCGCCATGGGCTGGCATCTCGACGGACGGGTCGCCGCCGTGCTCGGCACCCACACCCACGTGCCGACGGCGGACGCCCGGGTGCTGTCGGGCGGCACAGCCCACATCTCGGACGTCGGGATGACCGGGTCGCGCGCGGGTGTGATCGGCGTGCGCCGCGAGCAGGCGCTACGCGCCTTCAAGACGCAGATGCCCGTGCGCTTCGACACGGCCGACGAGGACGTCTGGCTGATGGGCGTCGCGATCGAGATCGGCGACGACGGGCTCGCTCGTGGGATCGATCAGGTCCTCGTCCCGGTCTCCTCCTAGCGGGCGGCAGCCGCCCCACTTGGGAGCGGTGGCTCCGCCGCCGCGACTGATTCTTGCGGCGCCTCCGCCCGCGGTTCTGATACCGGCACCGTCCCGGCGGCGAGCAGCGCGATCAGCAGGAACGGCAGGAACCAGGGGATGTAGAGGTAGAACCAGTGGTCGACGGTGAGCAGCATGCCGATCACGACCGCGGCCCCGAGAGCGGCCACCGTGACGTGATCGCGGCGGCGCGGCCGGAACGCGACCAGCACCGCCAGCGCCACAACCGCGGCCTTCACGAGTGCCTGGAGCCAGCCGAGCGAGTGGTCCTGCCCCCAGATGCTGAACGGCGAGTCGCGGCCGCCCTGCTCGGCGATCGTCCGGTGCCAGAAGGTCGAGAGGCCTGGGTCCTGCAGGGCCTGGAAGGAGACCACCAGGATCGTGATCGCGAACGCGAACGTGAAGGGGATGACGACTCGGAGGTATCGCCGGGCGGCTCCCGTCGCCGCGCGTCCACGGTCGGTATCCGTTGCGCCAAACGTCGCGAACAGCGGACCCAGCGCGAGCGGCGCGAACTTGGTCATCGAGGAGAGGGCCAGCGTGATGCCGCGCGGGACCGGGGACGTCAGGCAGAGCAGGGCGGCGCAGAGGCCGAGCGAGACCAGCGCGTCGTTCGTGTTCGACTCCAGCGCATAGGCCGTGTACGGGCACGCCGCCCAGGCGAAGCAGAGGAGCACTCCGAGCTCCGTGCCGCGCCTGCCGCGCCGGAGGCGCCGGCCGATCAAGAACAGCGCCGCCATGGTGGCGAGGTCGAAGAAGATGGAGGCGGCGTGGGCGGCGGGCAGGTCGTCCCACGTCCCACTCCACGGCAGGGCCTGTTCGAACGGCACGTAGGCGTAGTAGGCGACCGGGCCATACGTGTCGCCGGATTGGTCGTCCTCCGGGAAGTTGCCGTAGATCGGCTGGCGATCGGCGATCCGGTCCGCGCCGATCACGCCCGAGTAGCCGACGTCGATCACGTTGGAGTCCGCGACGTCGAGGGTGATCCGGCCGGCCACCAAGGCCACCGTGATCACCCCGAGGACGGCGATCGGCACCGAGGGGCGCAGCCCGCTGCCCGGGCGCCGGCGGAACCCGAGCCAGAGCGCGCGGGCGAGCAGGTAGACAAGCGGTGGATAGGCGAGCGGAACCGAGAGGCCGATGTTCCCCTCATTGAAGAAGTAGTGGGAGAGCCCGAACCCGGCCACCACGACAAGCAGGTCCAGGTGGGCGAGCCGGAACGGGCGACGCCAGTCGAGCAACCCGAGCACGAAGATCGCGCAGAGCGGCAGCCAGATGTAGGGCGCGTTGATCATCCGGCCGAACGCGCCGGGGTAGCCGCGCGCCATCTTCCAGGCGATCTGGTAGCCGGTCCACGACTCGACGACGTGGCCGTCGGCCGGGTCGACCACCACCTGGACGACCTCATTGTCGCCGGTGAAGAATCCGACCTCCCAGAGTCGGCTGGCCTCGTTCCGGCTCGCCGATGGGCTCAGGTCGGGGTGCTCTCGCGCCGCCGCGACCGCCTTCGGGTCATGCTTGGCGATCTCGATCGCCCGGGTCTGGGAGATCGGCTGCTGAGCGGCCGCGGTGGCGGCGGGCAGCAGCAGGGCGACGATCAGCGCTAGCGGGACTGCGAGGACAAGCGGTCGACCTAGTCGAAGGTCCACAGCTTGTTGCCGATGAAGTTGAAGGGCATGGCGATCGCGATCGCGATCGCCTGTGCGGGAACGTCGCCCATCCCGCCCCTGATCAGCAGCTCGAGCGCGACCAGGTTCACCACCAGCGCCAAGATGCTGACGGTGAAGAACCGCGCCGCCTGGAAGCCGGCATGGCCGTGCTTCGCGTCGAAGGTCCAGTGCCGGTTCCACCAGAAGTTGTTGGTGACCGCGACGCAGAAGGCGGCCACCGCCGCGGCGATGTGATGGAGGCCGACGGGGCCGACCATGAGCGCGAAGATCGCCAGGTTGACGAAGTACCCCGATGCGCCGACCAGGCCGAACTGGAGGAGCTGGATCCAGTTGCCCGGCTTGAGCGTGCCGCGGCCGATGCGCTTCGCAGTCTCCGTTGCCGGACTCATCCTTGAGGCCTTCCGCCGTCCACCCCGAAGTGCTCGAGGATCACCGGTGCCAGATCCCGCAATGCCCACTGCGGCCGCTTACCCGGCTGATCCGGGCCACAACCGACGAACAGCATCGGCGCGAGCGAGTCTCCGCGGCCCAGCGATCCGTGGCTGCCGCCGCCGGCGTGGCTGATCCCGCCCCAGTCGACGCACTCGTATCCCTCGGTCGCCGAGATCAGGATGTCGCCCGCATGCGGCGAAGTCATCGCCGACCAAAGGCGCGCCAGCCCGTCCGGGTACTCCTCGGACTCGAAGCGCCCGCGCGTGATGTCGGCGGCCAGGGCCTCGGGCTCACCCCTCACCGACCAGAAGCTGCCGCGCACGTCCTTCAGCCGTCCACCGGGTCGAAAGCGAAGCTCGTAACCGTTTCGCTCCACCACCGCCTCGACGGTGCCCGGGTCGTCGAGGCCGACTCCGCTGCGGCGCACGGGGTCACCGTCCCGCGTGGCGAGCCAGGTGACGATGTCGACGCCGGCGAGTTCGCGCAGCCGCAGCCGCGCCCGCCCGTGCGTGCGTGCATGCCGCTTTCCGGAGTCGAGGATGTAGACCGCTCCGGCACGGGAGGTGGGGCTGACCGCGATCTCGGCCTCCTCAGGTCGGTCGGTGTTCGGCTGCAGGACTGCCCAGTCCTCGGCGAGCTCATCCGCCAGCGGCAGACCGTGCTCGACGGCGGTCTGCGCATGGTCGGCGGTCAGGATGACCGCGTGGTCCTCGAGGAATGGGTCGAGCCCTCCCCCCGCCTCGACGATCCGGGCGAACATCGCGTCGGCCTTGGCGATCGAGTCGGCGGTCGCGTCCGGACCGTGGCGGTGCGAGTGGAAGTCGTTGTCGGGCAGGCTGAAGAGCAGGAAGTCGTAGGCGCCCTCGCGGACCAGCTCCTCGGCCACGCAGGCGGAGTACTCGTCGCGGGTGCCGGGCCGCGTGAAGGTGGGTCCGCAGTCGGTCGGCCGGCTGGAGTAGAGGTCGCCGTAGAAGAACTCGTCGGGACCCCAGACGGCGTGGCGGAAGTTCGCCGCTGCCGCGGCACGGCGGGCGAGGCCCTCCAGGCTGAGCTGGTGTCGCTGGCGCCCGCGGTAGATCAGGAAAGGCGTCGTGGCTGTCCGGATCCCGGCGTCGCCGAGGCGCTCGAACACCGTCTGCGCCTCCCAGCTCAGGTGGTCGAGGTTCATGTTGTAGACGAGGTCGTACATCGCCCTGAAGAGGCCGAAGGTCCGGGTCGCCTCGAAGGAGGAGCCGTACTCGATGTACCGCCGCTCGAGCCGGTGGTACCAGTTCATCCCCATCACCCAGTGCCCGGCCGGGCCGGTGCCGGTCATCATCTCCGAGCTCGCGACCGGCGTCACCGACGGGAAGCTGGAGACGCAGTTCGTCACCAGCTTCCCCCGCTCGACCAGCTCGCCGAAGGTCGGGGCGAGATCCTCGTCGATGGCTCGCATCAGCATCTCGGGATGCATCGCGTCTACGACCACGAGGACGAGCTTCCTCGCCATCACGAACACCCCGCCCCGGTCGGGTCCACTAGCGGAGAACCCGGAGGCCCTCGTGCTTGCGCTGCGCCCGCTGCCTGCGGGAGATGGCGAGCCAGGCCAGCGCGGCGAGGACGACCAACGAGAAGGGAGACAGGACCAGGCTGACGACACCGATCACCGCGGCGGCCATGACCACGATCACGATCACGCCGCTCGGCGCCTGGACGTCCGTCCCGGTGAGCTGGTCGCGCTGCCGGCGCACGGCGCCGGAGGCCACGTCCCGCATCACTGCCGCCGCGAACCCCGCTCCGATCAGCCCGACCGGGATCGCCGGCCAGAGAGCCTCGTCGGCTCCATTCAGAGCGGCTCCCGCGGCGAGAATCCCTAGCGGGGCGACGCCCGCGAGGACCCCCCAGGTCGGCATGATGGGCGGGAAGACCACTCCGAGGATGAGCCCGGCGGCGATGGCCAGTCCCAGTCCCTGACAGACGGCGAGGAACATGGTCGGGCCGGGAGGCTACAGATGCCCCGTTCAGCTCTCCTTCCGCCAAGATGTCGGCGATGAGCGATCCCCAAAAACGACCGGGCGGAGCACCTGGGCGTGGCGAGGCTCCCCGCCGGCGGCGTGCCCACACGACCTCGCACGACCTCGAGCGCTACGCGGGGCTGTTCGCGCGCCGCACGAAGGTGATGCGCTCCTCCGCGATGCGCGACCTGATGGCGATCACGGCTCGCCCGGACGTGATCTCGCTCGCCGGAGGCCTCCCGGACACCTCGACCTTCCCCTCCGACAGCTTCGCCGCCCAGATGACCCGGATCGCCCACGAGTCCTCGGCCGAGGCGCTCCAGTACGGGCCGACCGAGGGATTCGAGGAGACGAAGGCATGCATCCTCGAGGTGATGGGCGCCGAGGGCATGGCGCCAGACCCCGACGACCTGATCGTCACGACGGGCGGCCAGCAGGCGATCGATCTGATCACCAAGACCCTCGTCAACCCTGGGGACCCGGTGATCTGCGAGGCGCCGACGTATCCCGGCGCCGTGCCCACCTTCTCCAGCTACGAGGCCGACGTCCACCAGGTGAGCACCGACGACGACGGGATGCGGCTCGACGAGCTCGAGGCCCTGCTCGCAGCGCTCGCCACCGCCGGGCGGCGGCCGAAGTTCATCTACTCCGTCCCGACCTTTCAGAACCCGGCGGGCGTGACCCTCTCGGCGGAGCGCCGGCAGCGTCTCGTCGAGCTCGCACGCGAGCACGAGGTGCTCGTCGTGGAGGACAACCCCTATGGGCTGCTGCGCTACGACGGCGAAGCGGAGCACACGCTCTACAGCCTCGACGGGGGCGACTACGTGCTCTACCTGGGCACTCTCTCCAAGATCCTCTCCCCCGGCATCAGGATCGGCTGGGTCGCGGCGCCGCCGCCCGTGCTGGAGAAGATCGGCCTCGGCAAGCAGGCGGCCGATCTCTGCACCTCGACCCTGAGCCAGTACTTCGTCCGCGAGTACTTCGGTGAGGGTCGGTGGCGCGAGTACATCGACGACCTGGTCGAGATCTACCGCAGCCGCCGCGACGCGATGTTCGATGCCCTGGAGCGCCACTTTCCGGAGCAGGCGATCTGGACGCGGCCCGAGGGCGGGCTGTTCCTCTGGGCGACGCTGCCGGACTACATCGACACCACAGATCTGCTTGCGAAAGCCTTGCGCGAGAACGTCGCGTTCGTTCCCGGACGAGCTGCCTATGTAGACGGGCGCGGTGGGTCCTCAATGCGGCTCAACTTCTCCGCCTCCGAGGAGGACGAGCTGCGCGAGGGCATCCGTCGCATCGGCGCCGTGGTCTCGGAGCAGATGGCGCTCTACGAGACGATCACCGGCGAGCACCGCACCGCTCCGGCGTCGCCACCCGAGGACGACGAGCCCGGCGGAGACGTCGTTCCCATCCCCAGACGCCGATGAAGGTCGCGGTGCTCAAGGGAGGAAGCTCGCTGGAGCGGGCCGTCTCGCTGCGCTCGGCCGCGCGGGTGGAGGACGCGGTGGGCGAGCTGGGCCACACGGCGGTCGGCATCGACGTCGGCCCGGAGCTGGTCGGCCGGCTGAGAGAGGAGCGTCCCGACGTCGTCTTCATCGCGCTGCACGGCCCAGGCGGCGAGGACGGCACGGTCCAGGAGCTGCTGGAGATCCTCGACCTGCCGTACACCGGGCCCGGCGTCGCCGCCTGTGCGCTCTGCATGGACAAGGTCGCGGCCAAGCACGAGATCCGCGCCGCGGGCCTCCCCACCCCCGACTGGGCGGCGTTCAACGCGACCGCCTTCCGCGAGCTCGGGGCCGCCGACACCCTCGACGAGATCGAGGACCGCCTCGGCTTTCCGCTGGTCGTGAAGCCCGCGAGCCAGGGGTCGTCCCTCGGGGTCGAGTTCGCGTCGGGCCGCGACGAGGTGCCGGAGGCGCTGGTCGCCGCCTTCAGCTACGACGACCGCGTTCTCCTCGAGCGCTACGTCAAGGGTCGCGAGCTGGCCGTCGGCATGCTGGACGGCGAGGCGCTGCCGGTGGTCGAGGCGATCCCGCGTGAGGAGGACTTCTTCAACTTCGAGGCGCGCTACGAGATCGGCCGCACCGAGTACGTCTGCCCGGCCGAGCTGGCCGGCTCGGAGGCCGAGCGGGTCCAGGAGCTCGCCACCCGGACCTACGAGGCGCTCGGCTGCAGCGGCTTCGCGCGGGTCGACCTCATGCTCGGCGATGAGGATCCGGAGGTTCTGGAGGTGAACGCGATCCCGGGGCTCACGGACACCAGTCTCTTTCCGATGGCGGCTGAGGCGGCCGGCATCGACTTCGTCCGGCTGGTCGAGCGGATCCTCGCCTCGGCGCGCGAGCGCCCGGCGAGCGAAGCGACGCTTCCGGCGTAGTCGCGGGCGCTAGATCTCGCCCTCGCCCTGGGCGAAGTCCTCGGGCGTGACGTTGTCGAGGAAGTCCTTGAACTTCTCGACCACCTGCTCCTGATCCTCGACCTCCTCGCCCTCGAACTCGATCGCCGACTCCTCGATCACCTCGTCGGCCGCGAAGATCGGCGCCGAGGTGCGGACGGCGAGGGCGAGGGCGTCGGAGGGGCGTGAGTCGATCTCGAGCTCGGAGCCGTTCATCGAGATCGTGATCGAGGCGAAGAAGGTGTTGTCCCGGAGCTCGGTGACCGAAACCTTCTCGCACTTGGCCTCCATCTGATCCAGCACGTCCGAGAGGAGGTCGTGGGTCATCGGCCGCGGCGTCGATGCCCCCTGGAGCTTCATCAGGATTGCTGCGGCCTCCGGGTGACCGATCCAGATCGGCAGGAACTTGTTGCCATCCACGGTCTTCAACAGGACGATCGGCTGCTTGCCGACCATGTCGAAGCTCACTCCATAGATGGTCATCCGCTGCACAGGGTCTCCTCGGGGGTCGGCCACGGATTATAGGAGCGCCCCGAAGCCCTCCACGGGCGTGGGAGAATCCGGCGGTGGCCACGGAGTGCCGGCAGCAGGCCTTCATCGACGCCCCGATCGAGGCGGTCTGGGCCCTCGCCTCCGATCCCGACCGCCAGACCGAGTGGTGGCCGGACACGATCACCTTCGAGTGCATCGACGGCGACTTCGAGCAGGGCTGCCGCGTCCGCAACATCCAGAAGCGGCCCTGGCCGATGTCGGACCTGGAGACGACCCTCGAGGTCGACCGGATGATCCCCGGCAAGGAGCTGCTGATCCGCTGCATGGACACCGGCACCTACAGCCGGGCGGTCCTGACCGAGGGCCAGGGAGGCACCTTCATCGAGATGGAGGCCGGCAACGACCCGGCGAACCTGCAGACCCGGCTCCAAGTCGCGATGGCGGGCGAGCGGATGTTTCGCCGCTGGGTCGAGCACGCCCTCGAGCGGCTGAGGGTCGCCGCGGAGGCGACTGCGCCGGCGGAGGGAGTGGGCGATCCTGGACTCGAACCAGGGACCTCTTCCTTATCAGAGAAGCGCTCTAACCGACTGAGCTAATCGCCCGGGGGCGGGAATTCTAGCTGCGCTTCCGAAGCCGTCCAGCGAGCGACTCGAGGTCGGCGAGGTCGTCGAAGAGCAGCTCGGCCTTGACGCCGTCCCCGGCCCGGCGGACCCGGACCTCGGCGCCCAGCGCGGCGCCCAGCAGGTCCTCGGCCTCGGTCATCGCCGCTCGCTCCTCCGCCGAGATCCTGCCGCCCGGCGAGGACCTCTTCCGGCTGGTGCCCCCCGTTGCGCGGCGCTCGGTCTCCCGCACCGACCAGCCCTCGGCAGCCGCCTGCTTGGCGAGACGCGCGCGGCGGTCCTGATCCGACACCTGCAGGATCGCGCGGCCGTGTCCCTCGGTCAGCTCGCCCCTCTCCAGCTGCGCCAGAGCGGAGTCCGGCAGGTCGAGCAGCCGGATCAGGTTGGAGATCGCCGCGCGGCTTCGGCCCACCCGCCGGGCGAGCTCCTCCTTGGAGATGCCGAGGTCGTCCACCAGGGCGGCGCAGGCCCGTGCCTCCTCGATCGGGTTGAGGTCCTCGCGGACCATGTTCTCGATCAGGGCCGCCTGCATGCGCTCGTCCTCCGGGGAGCTGCGGACCACCGCGGGCACCCGATCGATGCCGGCCTTCTGCGCGGCCCGCCAGCGGCGCTCCCCGGCGACGAGCTCGTAGCGGTCGTCGTCCAGCGGCCGGACGATCAGGGGCTGGAGGACGCCTACGGATCCGATCGAGCCGGCAAGCGCGTCCAGGGCGGGGCCGTCGAACCTGGCGCGCGGCTGGTCCGGGTTCGGCTCGATCTTGGTGACGTCCAGCTCGCGCAGCTCGGGGCCCCCGGCCGCGCTCTCCGGCAGGATCGCGGCGAGCCCCCTCCCCATGCCACGGCGCCGCTCGGCCATCAGGCGGCCTCCCGGTCGGCGGCGCCCAGGGCGAGGACCTCGTCGGTCAGCTCGCGGTAGGCGCGCGAGCCGGTCGACCTGGGATCGTGCTCGGAGACGGGAATGCCGTAGCTGGGGGCCTCGGCGACCCGGACGCTTCGCGGGATCACGGTCTCGAAGACGCGGGCCGGCAGGTGGTCGCGGAGCTCGCGCTCGACGTCCTGGGCCAGCCGGGTGCGGTCGTCGTGCATCGTGATCAGGACGCCGGCCATGTCGAGCGAAGGATTGAGCTCGCGCTGGACGAGCTTCAGGGTGTCCAGGAACTGCACCAGGCCCTCGAGGGCCAGGTACTCCGCCTGGACGGGGACGATCACCTTGTCGGCCGCCACCAGCGCATTGACCGCGACGGGACCGAGCGAGGGCGGGCAGTCGAGCAGGGTGCAGGCGAAGCGCTCCCGGACCGGGCCCAAGCCGTCGCGAAGGCGAGTCTCGTAGCCGTCGTAGCGCGGCAGCTCCACCGCCGCTCCGGCGAGGTCCACATGCGCGGGGACTATCCACAGGTTGTCCGGGCCGGCGGGGCGGGCCGCCTCAGCCACCGAGACCTCACCGACCAGGCAGTCGTAGGCCGACGGCGTGTGATCCTTCGAGAGGCCGAGCGCAACCGTAGCGTTGCACTGGGCATCGAGGTCGACGATCAGCGTCTGGCGGCCTCCGCTCGCCACGCACGCGCCGAGGTTGACGGCGGTCGTCGTCTTGCCGACTCCACCCTTCTGGTTGGCGATCGCGTAAACGGTTCCCATTCGAACGTTCGTCTCAGAGCTTTCCGGACCCGAACGGCCGCTTTGCCGCCATGCCCGGCCGGCGCGGCAATCCGTTCGGAGTGGGGCCATTCTTGCGGAGGAGGTGGATGTGTCTCTCGCGACTGCCCGGATACGGGGCCACGGGCCGGATCTCGACCGGCTCCATCGCCAGGGCCGGCGCCGCTCGGGCGAGCTCGGCCTCCTCGTCCTCGGATCGCGCGCCCTTCCAGGCGACCAGCACGCCGCCCTCCCGGAGCAGCGGCGAGGCGAGCTCCGCGAGCTCCGCGAGGCCGCCGACCGCCCGGGCCGTGACGGCGCCATAGGCCTCCCTCCCCCCTCCCTCGGCCCAGGTTTCGGAGCGCTCGCAGACGACATGGGCGTTGACCAGCTCCAGGCGCGCGATCGCCTCCCGGAGGAAGTCGCACTTTCGCCCCACCGATTCGATCAGGTCGAAGCGAGCGCCGGACAGCTCGGCGGCGAGCACCAGCCCCGGCAGGCCGGCCCCGCTGCCGAGGTCCGCGACGCGCCCAGCGGTGCGAAGGGGCTCGATCTCCAGCCCGGCCAGCGAGTCGGCGATGTGGACCTCGCGGGCCCGGCTCACGGTCGAGGCGGCGACTGGGGCGCGGGGGTCGCCGAGGAGCTCGATCAGGGTCTCGAGGGCGGGCTCGGCGGGATTCAATCCGAGACGAGCGGTGCGATCACCACGTAGCGGTTGGGCTCGTCGCCCTCGCTGTAGGTCTCGATCTCGGGGCGATCGCGGAGGTGCTCATGGACGACGCGCCGCTCGTTGGAGCTCATCGGGTCCATCTCGACTGCCTCGCCGTGCCGCATCGCGTCCTCGGCCGCCATGTCCGCTCGTCGGCGCAGGGACTCGCCCTGGCGGCGCCGGTAGCCGGCGGCGTCGACGGTGACCCGCTTGCGGTCCTGGCGGCCCCGGAAGGCGGCCTGGTAGGCGAGCAGCTGGATCGCGTCGATGGTCTGGCCGTGCCGGCCGATCAGCAGGCCGACGTCCTCTCCCTCGATGTCCGCGTGGATCTCCTCGTCGGCCTCGGCGACGGCGACGGACGCCTCGAGGCCCAGCTCTTCGACGATCCTCTCCAGCAGCGCCCGAACGCGCTCCGCCGGCTCCTCCGGCAGCACGGTGGGCTGCGGCGACTCGACTCCTCCTTCGGCCACGGGCCGGGAGTCTACGAGCGTCCGGCCGTCGGCGCGGGGCCGAAGAGTCCTACCGACGCCGCTTGCGTTTCCGGGGCGGCGGAGGAGGCGGTTTGGTGGCCCGGACCTCCTCCGGCGTGGGCACCGAAGGCAGCGGCCAGACGAAGTGGATCACCGTCTGCTGGAGGATCTGCCAGAGGCCGGTGGCGATGAAGTAGACGCCGATCCCCGCCGGAGCGGTCGGCACGAAGAAGACCGTGAACAGGGAGAAGATCCCGGCGAACATGTAGCGCTGGGTGTTGCCGCCCGTCTGCGGGGTGGGGCTGAACAGGATCAGCGCGAAGGTGCCTGCCACGGCGAGCACGACCAGCACGACGGCCTCCACGCCCGTGGGATGCTCGCCGAGGTGGTTGACGAACAGCCACCCAGGGTCCCCGGATTGGACGAGCTCGTCCTTGAAGGTGCTGCTGCGCAGCAGCGAGTAGAGCGCGATGAAGACGGGGAACTGGAAGACGAGCGGCAGGCAAGCCGAGAGCGGATTGACCCCGTGCTCCTGGAAGAGCGCCATCTGCTCGCGCTGCATCCGCTGGCGATCGTCCTTGTACTTCTCCTGGATCTCCTTGAGATACGGCTGGAGCGCCTGCATCTCGCGCATGCCGTGCATGGAGCGGAGGGTGAACGGCAGGACGACCAGCCGCGAGAGCCAGGTGAGCAGGACGATCGACAGGCCCCAGGCTATGCCGAGGTCGTTGTGGAGCCACTTGATGATGTCGTTGAAGACATCGATCAGCGGCTGGAGGATGTTGGCGTCCAGGAACACGGTGGAGTTCTATGTCAGATCGGGGCGGCGGGATCCGCCGGTCCGTGTGAGTGCGGTGCTCGCGGCTCGCGGCGATGGGGAATGCGTGTGCTCGGAGCGCCCCGTGTGGCCGCGGAAGAGACGCCGGTCGGCGAGCTCGTCGATTCCCCCCTTGCTGAACGGATTGCACCGCAGCAGGCGCCAGGCGGCGAGGATCGACCCGCGGAGCGGTCCGAGCTCGTCGATCGCCTGGATCGCATAGCTCGAGCAGGTGGGGTAGTAGCGGCAGCGTGGGCCGAGGGCGGGAGAGATCCAGCGCTGGTAGACGCGGATCGGAGCGATCAGCAGCGCGAAGAGCAACCGTTTCACGACAAACGCTCCTCACCCTCACGCTCAGCTTGAGCCTGAAGCAGCTCGGCAAGGGAGGCTTGCAGGGCCTCCTGGCCCTCCCGCTCGAGCAGCCCCTCGACGCCCGGGCGGGCCACGATCACGTAGTCGTTGCCCGGTTCGAGGCGGTCCGAGAGCTCCCAGAAGGCGTCCCTGACGGCCCGCTTCACCTTGTTTCGAGTGACGGCCTTGCCGATCTTGCGGCCCACGGAGAGGCCCAGCCGGGAACCGTCCGCGCGCTCCTCGTCGCCGCGGGCGAAGGAGTGCACGACCAGGAAGCGGTTCGCCCGCGAGCTGCCCTCGCGATAGACCCGGTCGAAGTCGCCGCTGCGAGACAGGCGGCGGCGGCGCGCTTCGGGGCGGCCCTTGGAGGCCAAGGCGTCAGGGAGTGAGGCGCTTGCGGCCCTTTTGGCGCCGGCGCCTCAGGATCGCGCGGCCGGATCGTGTCCGACTGCGGGCACGAAACCCATGCGTACGGGCTCGCTTGCGCTTCTTCGGCTGGTAGGTCCGCTTCATCTCGAGAGCCGCTCCGGGGGCGGGAGGCAGGGCAGTATAGGCCGTGGCCGTCCCGCCCTCGGCG
>DATFPJ010000031.1:0-1578 GCA_035264865.1 Solirubrobacterales bacterium | reverse complement strand
GAGCGCGGGCGCGATGTGCTGGTTCGAGGGAGGGATCACGAGCTCGCAGGGCGAACCGTCGGTGGCCGACGGGTTCGGGGTCCTGCCCGGGAGCGCCTGCGTCCACTACCTGTCCGAGCCGGTTCGCCGGCGCCGCTTCCTCCGCGCGGTCGCCTCCGGAGAGCTGGAGGCCGGCTTGGGACTCGAGGACCAGACCGGCGCGCTCTTCGAGGGCGAGGAGCTCACGGAGACCTTCACCGCCCGCGAGGGGACGGCGGTCTGGGTGGTGACCGCCGAGAACGGCAGCGCCCGAGAGGCCGAGCTCCCCTCCCGGATGCTGGATGAGAGCCGGCCGCCGGTCAACGACATTCGCGGGGAGATCCTCGAGCTGCGACAGACCCTCGCGACGCGTGCGGCGCGACGCCGCGGCGCGAGCCGTCGCCCCGGCAGGTTCCAGGCGCCCTAGAGAGCCCCGCCGGCGGGGGGCGGCATCGAGGGGTCCTGCCCCTCGTCGCCGATCTGCTCGCGAGCCAGGAAGTCCTCGATCAGCAGCGGGCTGTCCTTGGCGCGCTCGCAGACATTGAGCAGGTCGGTCATCGAGGAGACCTCCTCGACCTGCTCCTTGACGAACCAGGTGAGGAACTGCTCGGCGCGGAAGTCGCCCTGCTCGCGGGCGAGCTTGAAGAGGGCGAAGATCTCCTCGCTGACGCGCTTCTCCTGCTCGAGCGCCATTCGTACGGGTCCCGCGACGTCGTCGTAGCGAGTCTGCTGCGAGGTGATGTCGGGGATCCGCACCTCCTCGTTGGTGTCGAGCAGGTACTGGATCATGATCATCGCGTGGTTTCGCTCCTCCACCGCCTGGCGGTAGAAGAACGCGGCCAGCCGGGGCAGCGTTTCCGCGTCGTAGTAGACCGCCGCGCCGATGTACTGCTGCTGGGCGGCGAACTCGTTCGCGATCTGCTCGTTGAGGGCGTCGGCGAAGGACTGGTCAGCCATGCGGCGCAGCCTACCTACTCGCCCCAGCGAAACCCGGTCGGGGTGGGCTCAGGCTCGAGCGGACTGGAGGGCAGCCCCGGCTCAGTGCCGGCAGTGTTGTAGCCCGAGGGCGCCACGTCATTGGGCGTGTCGGGGTGGAACAGCGAGGCGAGGTACTGGATGTGCCCGCGGCCCGGGCCCAGCTCCCACTGCCCGCCGCCATAGGCGCCGATGCCCTGTTCGTCGCAGTGGTCGTAGGCCTCGAACAGGGCATGGAGGGGGCCGAAGCGCGAAGGCTTGATGTTGACCATCTTCGGAGCCCACGGGCGTGAGCGGATGTCGGCGACCGAGTGGATCGGGGCGTCCCAGGTGACCCGATCGGCGACCGGATCGAGGATCGGCTTGGTCTCGTCGTTCACGTCGGGATCCTCGAGCCAGGCGTCCGGGAATTCGTCGATCAGCTTTCGGTAGAGGACCGGGTCGGTGTCGACGTCGACCGGCGTGCCCTTGTACTGGCCCTTCAGGTCCAGCGAGTCGACGGCGCCAGTCTCGACCAGCTGCCCGATGAGCTCGTCGCTCCAATCGTTCGTAGGGTCGAGCTTGAAGCGAAGCGTCGGGTAGATC
>DATFPJ010000030.1:0-6175 GCA_035264865.1 Solirubrobacterales bacterium | reverse complement strand
GCCCTCGGGCGGGGGATCGGGGTCCTCGTGGTCGCAGAGCATGCCCTCGATCAGGCCCTCGTACAGCGAGGCCACGCCCGCGGCGGTGGATGGCCTGCCGATCGTGGCCATGAAGATGTCGGTCGGTCCCTTCACGACCTGGCCAGCCACGTACGGGCTGACAGCGACCACGGGCGCCCGGGCGGCGGTCATTGCCTCACGCAGGGCCGGCATCGAGACGATCGGGCCGATCGAGATCACCGGGTTGGAGGGTCCGATCACGATCGCATCCGCGCTCGCGATCGCCTCCAGCACCTCGGGCGTGGGCTGCGCCTCGGCGATGCCGTCGACCCTGAGCTCCTCGACCGGCGCCTGCGCGTGCTCGGCGACCAGATACTGCTGCAGGCCGCGCCAGCCCTCGGACGTCCGCACCTGTGTCCTCACCGGCTCCTCGCACATCGGCAGGACGCTCGCTCGCACGCCTAGCGCGCGCGCGATCTGCGCCTGGGCCTCGGTGCGCCTCCCGCCCTCGGCGACGAAGTCCTTGCGGTAGAGGCAGGTGGCCAGGTCGCGGTCCGAGAGCCGGAACCAGTCGGGCGTCCCGAGACGCACCAGCCGGTCGAAGACAGTGAACGTGTCGCCCTCGATTCCCCAGCCCCGCTGCTCGTCGATCTCCCCGCTCAACCAATAGGTGATCAGATCCGGGTCCGGCGAGACGTCGACACCTGCGATCTCGATGTCGTCGGCGGTGTTGGCGATCACCGAGAGTCCCGCGCCGAGCAAGTCCTGCAGGCCCGCGGCCAGCTTTGCCCCGCCGGTTCCGCCGGCGAGGGTGGCGCAGCGCTCGATGCTCACGCCCAGGGGTCGCCCTCGGGCAGATCCGTGATCCTGATGCCGGCGGCGGCCTTGTAGCGGACGTTGATCGAGATCAGCATGGGCGTCAGCGTCTCGACGATGCGGGCCATCTCGAGCGCGCCGGCATTGACGGTGCGTAGGCCGTCGATCTGCTCGATCAGCCTCGCGACGCGGGCCTTGTCGGCCTTGCGGTCGCCGCAGATCAGGATGTCCTCGCCGAGCGGGCCACCCTCGGCAAGCCGCTTGGCGCTCACGGTGTGGAGCGCGGAGATCACCGTTACACCGTCGGGGACCATCTCCTCGGCCTGCTGCGCGGCCGAGCCCTGCCAGACGCCCAATGTCCTGGCGGCCTTGCCGCTGACGGCCGCCGCGGTCGGCACGGTGCAGTCAACCAGCAACTGGCCGTCTGAGAGCGCATCCTTCAGGTTGGTCAGCGTCTCGGACTGGGCGCGGAAGGGAACGGTGAGGAAGACGATCGGCCCTTGGGCGGCGGCCTCGGCATTCTGGAGCCCCTCGACCTCGGCTCCCTCCACCTCGCCCCGGACGCGATCGGCGGCCTCCTCGGCGCGGGTCGCCTCGCGCGACCCGATCACAATCGGCTGGCCCGCGCGGGCCCAGCGCAGGGCAAGCCCATATCCGAGTGCCCCGGTTCCCCCGATGATCGGAATTGGCTCAGCCACCGGCGAGCAAGCTACAGCCCCGGACGCGAAGCGGAGGAGGCCATGTGTGCTGGGCGGCCCCGGATAGGCTGCCAGCCCCATGAGGCTGGAGGGCAGAAAGGCGCTGGTCACCGGAGGCGCCCGCGGGATCGGCGCCGCGATCGCTCGCCGGCTCGCCGCCGAGGGAGCCCAGATCACGATCGGCGACCTCAACCTCGAGGGCGCGACCGAGGTGGCGGGGGAGATCTCCGGGCTCGCCATCGAGCTGGATGTCACCGACCTTGGGTCCGCCCAGGCGGCGGTGAACAGCGCGGAACCTCCGATCGACATCCTCGTGAACAACGCCGGCACCGACGAGTTCGGGTTCTTCGCCCAAACCACGCCGGAGCAGTGGGAGAAGGTCATCGCGGTCAACCTCACGGGCGTCCTGAACTGCACATACGCCGCGCTGCCGGGCATGCAGGAGGCCGGCTACGGCCGGATCGTCAACATCGCCTCCGAGGCCGGGCGTGTCGGCTCGAAGGGATCTGCCGTCTACTCCGCCGCGAAGGCGGGCGTGATCGGGTTCACCAAGGTGATGGCTCGCGAGGGCGCGCGGTTCGGGATCAACGCGAACGCGATCGCGCCCGGGCCGATCGAGACCCCGCTGCTGATGCAGGCGGTGGAGTTCGGCGAGATCGGCGAGAAGATCATCGAGACGATGAAGGCCGGGACGCAGCTGAGGCGACTGGGGCAGCCCGAGGAGGTCGCGGCCGCGGTCGCCTTCCTCGCCTCCGACGACGCGTCGTACGTCACTGGGGAGACGCTCGGCGTCTCCGGCGGGCTCGGGATGGTCTGATGTCACTCGAAGTGGGGGCCGAGCGAACCGACGAGTTCGTGGTCGAGGGCATGCTGCTCACCGACGTCGGCGGCACGATCGGCGCCAGCGTCCTCTCCACGCCGGGGATGATCGGGATGATCGAGCGGAACGCGGCGATGCTCGCCTTCGAGCACCTCGAGGAGGGCAAGGCGACCGTCGGCTTTGAGGTCTGCGTCAAGCACGTCGCCGCCGCCGCGGAGGGCCAGACCTGTTCGGTCCACGCCAAGCTCCGAAAGGTGGTCGACGGCCGCAAGCTGCGCTTCGACGTCGAGGTGAAGGAGGGGGACCGTACGGTCGGGGTGGGCACCCACGAGCGCCGCGTGATCGAGGTCGGCTCGGTCACAGGCGGCCAGGGCTGAAGACCGCGCGACTACGCTGAGGGGCATGGCCGAGGCGCTGCCCGAGACGGTCCGAATTCGCGAGGTGGGCCCTCGCGACGGCTTTCAGAACGAGCCGGAGGTGATCCCGACCGAGGAGAAGATCCGGCTGATCGGGCTGCTTGGCGAAGCGGGTCTGAGGCGGATCGAGGTCACCTCGTTCGTCCGCCCGGACGTGATCCCGCAGCTCGCCGACGGAGCCGAGGTCCTGACCCGGTTCGAGCCCCGCGACGACGTGGCTTATTCGGTGCTGATCCCCAACCGGAAGGGCCTCGAGAACGCGCTCGAGCTCCGCGACCGCTTCCAGGAGGCGAACTTCTTCCTCTCGGCCTCCGAGACGCACAACCGCAATAACGTGAACCGCTCGATCCCGGAGTCCCTCGCCGACCTCGAGGGGACGATCGGCACGGCGCGCGACGCGGGACTCCGCTGCGAGGGCGTGATCTCCACCAGCTTCGGCTGTCCCTACGAGGGGGAGGTGCCGCAGGATCGGGTCTTCGAGATCGCCGAGCGACTGGCGTCATTCGGCTGCGATGAGGTCGCCTTCGGCGATACGACCGGGATGGCCAATCCGCGCCAGGTCGCGGAGTTCTTCGCTGCCGCACGCGAGCGACTCGGCGGGGTCGAGCTCACCGCCCATTTCCACAACACTCGCGGCCAGGGACTCGCGAACGTGCTGGCGGCTCTCGAGCAGCGGATCGGCTCCTTCGAGAGCAGCTTCGGCGAGCTCGGCGGCTGCCCGGTCCCACCGGGGTCCACCGGAAACATCTCGACGGAGGACCTGGTCTCGATGCTCGAGGAGATGGGGGTGGGGACTGGCGTGGATCTGCCGAAGCTGATCGAGGCCTCCGCCGAGGCGCAGAGGGTCCTCGGGCGTCCGCTCGGCGCGCACCTGCTGACGGCAGGCCCGGTGGACTGGCACAGGTAGGGTGACCACATGAAGAGCGACCGCTTCCGCGCCGCAGCGGAGTCAAAGGACTTCTCGGCGATCGACGAGCTGTTCACCGAGGACGTCGTCTTCCGCAGCCCCGTCGTCTTCAAGCCATACGAGGGGCGGGCCGCCGTGGCGATGCTGCTCGGCGCCGTGTCGCAGGTCTTCGAGGACTTCCGCTACACGGACCAGGCGGAGACCGGCGACGCGGCCGCGCTCGCGTTCAGCGCCAGAGTCGGCGACCGCGAGCTCGACGGCATCGACTTCCTGGGCTTCGACTCGGATGGCCGGATCGACCGGATGGCCGTCTACGTGCGGCCGATGAGCGGCGTCAATGCGCTCGCCGAGGCGATGCGCAAGAAGCTCGAAGAGGCCTCGCCGGCCTGACCGGTTAGCCGGGGTGGCAGGAGGCGCCGGAGCAGGCCCGGAGCCGGGCCAGTTCCGCAGAGAGCGAGGCCACGAGTGACGCGAACGACGGATCGTCGGCGAGGTTGTCGAGCTCGTAGGGGTCGGCGGGCAGGTTGTAGAGCTCGGCATCGCCGCTGCTGTATTCGTTGTACGCCCACGGCCCGCGCCGGATCCCGTGGCTCCCGGTGTCGACGCTCTCGAAGAGCAGGTCGCGGCCCTGCTGATTGGTGGCGTCGCGCGTGAGGGGCAGCAGGGAGACGCCGTCCATGACCCGGCCCGGCACCGCCTTCGTGATCGCCGCGATCGTGGGGGCGAGGTCGATGTTGGCGACGAGCTGGTCGCGCGTCACGCCCTGCGGGATGCCGGGACCGCGGATGATCAGCGGCACGCGCTCGCCCTCCTCGTAGAGGTACTCCTTGAACATCACCCGATGGGAGCCCATCTCGAGGCCGTTGTCCGACGTGAAGATGATGAAGGTCTTGCGCTTGTCGCCGTACTTGCGAACGAGCCCGACGATCTTCTTGACCTCGTCGTCGACCGAGAGGAGGCTCTCGAGGCGACCGCGGTAGCGACGGTCGAGATCCGCGAGCTGATCCTGGGAGAGCGGCGGCAGGTTCCTGATCTCCGCGGGCTGATCGTTCCGCACCACATTGAAGTTCGGGGGCCTGGGGGCTGTGAGGTCTCCGAGGGCGCCGAGGTACTGCGGCGCGGGCTCGGGGTCGCGCGTTGACCAGATCGGCGTGCCCTTCTCGCCGTGGGGGTTGTTCGGGTTGTAGTAGAGGAAGAACGGCTTCGGGCTCGGCGTCCAAGCCTTGAGCAGCCCGTTCACCTTGGCGCCGAGGACGTAGTCGATGTAGTTGGCGGGGCTGCGCTCGTAGAAGCGGACCTTGCCGTTCTCGTTGAGCTTGAAGCCGTAGCGCTTCTGCTCGGTACCGCCCGTGAGGGCGAACCACTGCTTCCATCCCGGTGGGATCAGCCGCGGATCGAGCACCCCGTAGCCGTTCAGGTACTTGCCCACCATCGCGGTCCGGTACTTGGCCCTCTTCAGCCAGACGGCGAGCGTGTTCGTGCTGTCGAGATCCGTGAAGCGCTGGTCCGTGACGACGCCGTGATTGTGCGTGTACTGCCCCGTCAGGTGCGTGGCTCGCGACGGGCAGCAGAGCGGGTACGTCACGTAGCTGTTCTTGAAGCTGGTGCCCTTTCCGGCGAGCAGGGCGAGCGTCTTCCGCATCACGAACATGTCGGAGACGTTCTGGTCGTCCGTGTCGATCAGGATCACGTTCGGGCGCTTCTGCTTCGCGTTCTTCAGGCGCAACTCCCGGAGCTTCTCTCGATGCCGCTCGCGGCCCGACTGACAGTTCTCGGCGCACTTCGCCGCGGCGCCAGCGGTCGGCACGTCGCCCGCCTTCACAGTCGCCGGTGACCCGAGCGCCCCGGCGGCCGCCCAGGCGCTCAGCCCGGCGCAGAGCGCGGCCACCGCGAACCCTGCCCTATGTGGCCTCCCGGCGCGCATTGCGTGCAAGAACCCGCGGGAGCGTAGGGGGTTGCGCTGTCGCCGTGCCGCATGGACGCCTGCCCGTATGCTCCCGCCTCCGAATCACCCAAAAGGAGGGAAGCACTCATATGGCGATCAGCAAGGTCGGCGTCCTGGGCTGTGGGCTCATGGGTCACGGGATCTCACAGATCTGCGCGCAGGTCGGCTGGGACGTCGTCGTCCGCGAGGTCGATCAGGGCCCGCTCGACAAGGGCATGGCCAAGATCCAGAAGCAGCTCGGCAGGGCCGTCGAGAAGGGCAAGATGGAGCAGCCGGACGCGGAGGTGGTGCTCGGCCGGATCACTCCGACCCTCGACTACGCCGATCTCGCCGGCTGCGACCTGGTGATCGAGGCGATCACGGAGGACCTCGACCGCAAGCTCGAGATGTGGGGCGAGGTCGACGGCCTGGTCAAGGACGACGCGCACCTCGCGACCAACACCTCCTCGCTGTCCGTCGCCACACAGGCCGAGGCGACCAAGCGGCCCGAGCGGATGATCGGCCTCCATTTCTTCAATCCGCCCCAGGTGATGCCGCTGCTCGAGGTGGTGCGAGCCGAGAAGTCGGCCGATG
>DATFPJ010000029.1:0-6233 GCA_035264865.1 Solirubrobacterales bacterium | reverse complement strand
ACGGATGTCCTCGCTGCCCATGTAGACCGCGCAGTCGAGGCCGAACAGCGCGCAGGCGGTGGCGGTCGCTACCCCGTGCTGGCCCGCGCCGGTCTCGGCGATCACCCGCGTCTTCCCCATCCGGCGTGCGAGCAGCGCTTGTCCCACGGCGTTGTTGATCTTGTGGGCGCCGGTGTGGGCGAGGTCCTCGCGCTTCAGATAGACGCGGCGGCCGACTCGCTCGGAGAGCCGTTCGGCGAGATAGAGCGGCGTCGGGCGGCCGACGAAGTCGCGCATCAGCGTGTCGAGCTCGTTCTGGAACGCCGCGTCCGCGCGCGCCTCGGCCCACGCGGCACTGAGCTCGTCCAGGGCCGCGATCAGGGTCTCCGGGACGAAGCGGCCTCCGTAGCGGCCGAACCGCTCCTCGACTGTGACGCTCACCCCGACACCGCCCTGCTTTGCACCTGGACGCCGGCGGCCGCGAGGAAGGCCTCGACCTTCGCGTGGTCCTTGCGCCCCGGCTCCGCCTCGACGCCGCTGACCACATCCACCGCGTAGGGGTGGACCAGCTCGAGCGCACCGGCGACGTTCTCGGCGGTCAGGCCGCCGGCCAGGATCATGGGCACCTTCGAGCGGCGCTTCACCGCGAGGTCCCAGTCGAAGCTCTTGCCCGTTCCGCCGTGGACGCCGTGCCAGTAGGCGTCGAAGAGGTGGAAGTCGGTGCGAAACGCCTCGGCCGCCTTGATCTCGGCGGCGCTGGTGACGCGCATCGCCTTGATCACCTTCGCCCCGGTGCGGCGGCTGGCCTCGATGCAGAACGACGGGCCCTCCTCGCCATGGAACTGGAGCAGGGTCAGGGTCTCACGTTCCGCCGCCTCGACGACCTCGTCGAGGGTCGAGTTGACGAACACGCCCGCGACCTCGCAGCGCCTCTTCAAGGCGGCGCCGATCTCCTCGGCGGCCTCGGGCGCGACGTAGCGGGGGCTGTCGGGATGGTGGATCAGCCCGATCGCCCAGGCACCGTGGGACGCCGCGTGCTCCGCGTCGTCGAGGTTGGTCATGCCACAGACTTTCACCCTGGTCATGCGCCAAGGGTAGGCACATTGGATGCGCCGCCCTGCGAGTCCTCCGCCGCGCGCATAGGCTGCAGCGGAGGATGCCCGAAGGCGACGGCAAGACAGTCCTGGTCACCGGCGGATCCGGCTACATCGGCGGCTGGTGCATCGTCGAGCTGCTCCGGCGCGGCTACCGGGTGAGGACGACGATCCGCAACCCGGCAAGGGAGCCTGAGGTCCGCATCGCCATCGGATCGCAGATCGATGCCCACGAGCACCTGAGCGTCCATCAGGCCGACCTGCTGAGCAATCAGCACTGGGGTCACCTCACCGAGGGCTGCGACTACGTCCTGCACGTCGCCTCGCCGCTCCCCGCAAGCCAGCCGAAGGACCCGGACGAGCTGATCGTCCCCGCCCGCGACGGCACCCTGCGTGTCCTGGGCGCGGCGTTCGACGCCGGCGTGCAGCGGACTGTGCTGACCTCATCCGTTGCAGCGATCCGGGGCGGGAACGAGGGGGTCGGCCGTCCGCTCGACGAAACGGACTGGAGCAACCTCGACGCGTCGGGGCTGACGCCATACGTGCAATCCAAGACGCTCGCCGAGAGAGCCGCCTGGGACCTCGCCGCCGAGCGCGGCATGCGCGATCGCCTCGCGACGGTGAATCCCGGCGTGGTCATCGGACCGCTCCTGAGCGACGACCGCTCCACCTCCCTGCAGACGATCGAGCGGCTCCTCAACGGGATGCCCGCGGTCCCGCGCCTCGGCTTCAGCTTTGTGGACGTTCGCGACGTCGCCGACCTTCAGCTCCGCGCGATGACCGCGCCCGAGGCCGGAGGCGAGCGCTTCATCGCGGTAACCGAGTTCCTCTGGCTCGCGGAGGTCGCGGAGATCCTGCGCGAGCGGCTGGGAGAGGCCGCCTCGAAGGTTCCCACGCGTGTCGCGCCCGATTTGCTCGTACGGGCGATGGCCATCTTCGACGGCGGGATCCGTTCGTTCAAGAGCTCCCTGGGCAAGAGGACCGACTACGACACCTCGAGGTCTCGTGAGGGGCTCGGCTGGTCACCGAGACCGATGGCGGACTCGGTCGCCGAGGCAGCGCAGAGCCTGCTCGAGCACCGGGTGGTGAAAGTGTCCGCCGAGGCGGCTTAGGGAAGCGGGTTCGAGCTCGAGTCCGGCGCGTTGGATGGCCGGTCGCCCAGCTTCACCGTGACGTCCCGCTGATGGCCGCCGCTCCAGACGGTCAGCGTGAGCTCGTCGCCGGGCTTGTGCTCATTCACGGCTGCGACGAGCTCGTCCATACCCGTCATCTGCTTGCCGTCGACCCTGGTGATGATGTCGCCGCCGACGGGAAAAGTCTGCCCGGCGATCGTGGCCTGCCCGGTCGGGCCCTTGATCCCGGCGTCGTCCGCGGGGCCGTTGCTGAGCACCCGCTCGACCAGTGCCCCCTGGTCGAGCGGCAGGTTGAGCGCCTGGGCGACCTCGGGGGTGATGTCGGTGCCGCTGATCCCCAGATAGGCCCGGTGCACCTCGCCGCCGCTCTCGAGCTGGGAGACCACGTCGGCGGCGGTCTTGATCGGAACCGCGAAGCCGACGCCTTCGTTGCCGCCGCTCTGGCTCTCGATCTGTGAATTGATGCCGACGACCTGACCGGCGCCGTTGATCAGGGGACCACCCGAGTTGCCGGGATTGATCGCCGCGTCGGTCTGGATCACATCGCTGATCGAGAAGCCGTTCGGGGCCTGGATCTGGCGCTGGAGGGCGGAGACAATCCCGCTGGTGACGGTGCGGTCGAGGCCGAATGGGTTCCCGATCGCCACGACGGGGTCGCCGACCTGCACCTTCGAGGAATCCCCCAGCGGGAGCGGCTGGACTCCGTTCGTGTCGTTGACCTTGAGGACGGCGATGTCGCTGGAGGGGTCCGTGCCGACGACCTGGGCGGACTGGGTGTCCCCGTCGCCTAGCTGCACGTCGACGCTCTTGGCGCCCTCGACGACGTGGGCGTTGGTGAGGATGTGGCCCTCGTCGTCGATCAGGAATCCAGAGCCGGTCGCGGTGCTGCGCTGCTGCTGCGGCAGGAGGTCGAAGGGCGACTGCACCTTCTGCACGATCTCCGAGCGGATGAAGGCGACCCCCTGGGCGTCGCGCTGGTAGATGTCGTGAACCGTGAGGCCGGAGCTCGAGTCACTGGCAGGCCTGGCGAGGGCTGCTGGGGCGATGGTCGCCGACGAGGAGGTCGAGTCATCCGAGGCGTCGACCACGCCGGTCTCGATCAGGACCACACCCGCGACGAGCACGACGAGCCCACCGGCGACTGCCGAGCCGAAGCTGGTCGCAAGGAATCTCCGCACCGCATTCACGGGACGCAGTGTCGGCCGCGCCGCTTAACCGTCTCTAAGCAGCCTCTTCCGGGTCCCTAAGAGTTCCGTGACCCGATGGCGCGTCAGGGAAGCAGGTGCTCCCGCGTGGACTCCTCGTCCGCCGTCAGCTCGCGGACCTTCGCCGCGGGATCATCGGCGCGCATCAGGGCCTCCCCGATGAGCACGGCGTCGACGCCGACCCGCTCGAGCTCCTCCAGCGTCCCCCGATCGGCGATCCCGCTCTCGGAGACGACGGTCTTCCCGGCCGGGACGTCCGTGATCAGCTCGAAGGTGGTCGCCAGGTGCACCGTGAAGTCCTCGAGATTGCGGTTGTTGATTCCGATGACCTCGGCGTCGACGCCGAGCGCGGTGTCGAGCTCCTCCTCCGTGTGGACCTCGACGAGAACGTCGAGGTCGAGCCGTCGCGCTTCCTCATGTAGGCGCAGGAGGTCGTCCCGCCGCAACGCCGCCACGATCAGCAGGACCGCGTCGGCTCCGGCCACAGCGGCCTCGTAGAGCTGATAGCGGCCGACGATGAAGTCCTTCTGCAGGACGGGGAGCACACATGCGTCCCGCGCCTCGAGCAGATCGTCGAGCGAGCCGCCGAAGTGCGATTCGTCGGTGAGCACTGACACAGCGGCCGCTCCGCCCTGCTCATAGGCCTGGGCGATCTCCGTGGGCGTGACAGCGGCGCGGATCTCGCCCGCGCTGGGCGAGCGGCGCTTGAACTCGGCGATCAAAGACAGGCCGGGCCGGGTGAGCGCCTCGCGGAAGGGTCGCTGCTCGGGCCGGTCGGCCAGGCGAGCTTCCAGCTCCTCCAGCGGCGTCTGCCGTTGGCGTCGCTCCGCGCCCGTCCGCGCGGCGGCGACCAGCTCTTCGATCATCCCCATCGTGTTGGGTGAACCCTAGCTCGCTCCGGAGAGCTCGCGGGAGCGGGTGACGAGCCGGGCCAGAACGTCGCGCGCGGCGCCCGAGTCGATCGCCTGGGAGGCCTTCGCGACGCCCTCGCCCAGGTCCGAGGCGGCGCCGGCCACGAAGATCGCAGCGCCGGCGTTGAGGACGGAGACGTCGCGTGCCGGCCCATGCTCTCCCTCGAGGACCGACCGGACCACTGCCGCGTTCTCGGCCGGCTCGCCACCCGAAATGGCATCGAGCGGCGCCGGCTCCAGGCCGAGCTCCTGCGCCTCGACGAACCATTCCTCCGTGCCCCCGTTGGCCACCTCGATCACGCGGGTCCGCGAGGCCAGGCTGAGCTCGTCGATCCCATCGTCGGCCGAGACGACGAGCGCGTGCGCGCAGCCGAGCTGGAGCAGGGCGTCGGCGATGATCTCCTGGTAGCGGCGATCGGAGACGCCGAGCAGGTGGGCCGCGGCGCCGGCCGGATTGGTCAGAGGTCCCAGGAAGTTGAAGATCGTCCGCACGGCGAGCTCCTTGCGGACCGGGATGACGTGCGCCATCGCCTGGTGGTGCTTGGGCGCGAACATGAAGCCGAACCCGATCTCCTCGATACAGGTGGCCACCTCGGCTGGCGCCAGCTCGATGTCGACGCCGAGTGCCTCGAGGACGTCGGCTGAGCCGGACCTGCTCGTGGCGGAGCGGTTGCCGTGCTTGGCCACCCGGCAGCCGGCTGCCGCTGCGATCAGCGCCGCGCTGGTCGAGATGTTGAAAGTCGTCGGTCCGCCCCCGGTGCCGGCTGTGTCGACGAGGTCCGCCTGGTCGATCTCGACGTGTGTGGCCAGCGCCCGCATCGTGCGCGCGAGCCCGACCAGCTCGGACACGGTCTCCCCCTTCGCCCGGAGCGAGATCAGGAAGGCGGCCGTCTGCACCTCGCTGGTGCGCCCCTCCATGATCTCCGCGAGAGCCGCCGAGGTGTGGTCGGCGGTCAGATGGGTCCCCGCGCAGATCTCGTCGATGGCTCGGGTGAGGATCTCGTTCGGCATGGTCGACGGGCCTCGCTACCGGGAGGCGAGGAAATTGGCCAGCAGCTTCTTGCCCTGCGGGGTGAGGACCGACTCCGGATGGAATTGGACTCCCTCTGCGGGCAGCTCGCGGTGACGGACACCCATCACGACGTCGCCGTAGGTGGAGGTCAGCTCGAGCTCGTCCGGGAGCTCCGGGTCTGCGATCAGCGAGTGGTAGCGGCCCGCGACCAGCGGGTTGGAAAGGCCGTCGTAGATGGACTTGCCGTCGTGCCTCACCTCCGCGTCCTTGCCGTGGATCGGGTCGCCCCGGACCACCTTGCCGCCGAACGCCTCCACCATCGACTGGTGGCCGAGGCAGACGCCGAGCACCGGCGTGCCCGCCTCCGCGAAGCGCCGGGATGCCTCCACGGAGATCCCCGCGTCCTTCGGAGTGCAGGGCCCCGGAGAGATGACGACCCGGTCCGGCTTCAGGCGGAGCAGGTCCTCGACGGTGGCCTTGTCGTTGCGGACGACTCCCACCTCGGCACCGAGCTCGCCCAGGTACTGGACGAGGTTGTAGGTGAACGAGTCGTAGTTGTCGATCACGAGCACCGAGCCGGCGCCGTCCTGTTCACGCTGCGCGCTCATGGCCACTCCGCCTGGTCGGCCGCCAGCTCGACGGCACGGAAGACCGCCTTGGCCTTGTTGACCGACTCGTTGTACTCGTAGGCCGGCTGCGCGTCGGCGACCGTGCCACCGCCCGCCTGAACGTGGACGAGCCCGTCCTTGACCACCACAGTGCGGATGTGGATCGCGGTGTCGAGATCGCCGGTGTAGGAGAGGTAGCCGATCGCCCCACCGTACGAGCCCCGCTTGTGCGGCTCGAGCTCGTCGATGATCTGCATCGCTCTCACCTTCGGGGCGCCGGAGAGCGTCCCG
>DATFPJ010000028.1:0-10321 GCA_035264865.1 Solirubrobacterales bacterium | reverse complement strand
CCAGCAGCGAGAAGATGACCGCGTAGATGGCGCTCTTCGCCACCTGCTGACCGAAGGTCGGCCCGACCGTCGTGGCGTTGAAGCCGTTCGCGACGATCCCGTACTTCGACTGGAGCGCGGGCTGGATGCCTTTGACCTGTTCCGGACTCGACTTCGAATCGATCTCGAAGACGTTCGATCCGAGTTGCTTATTCGAAGCCTTCGTGATCTCGGGACTGTCGACGCCCGCGGCCTCGACGGTGTCGCGAACGCTGTCCACGGTCGCCGGCTGCTGCAGCGCGGCCGTGACGCGACTGCCGCCCTCGAAGTCGATGCCGAGGTTGAGCTGCTTCGTCGAGAACGAGATAGCGCCGATCAGGAGGATCACGCCGGAGAGCGTGAAGAAGTATTTGCTGGCGCTGCTGAAGTCGAAGTGCCAGCGGACCCGCTGCTCGGGACTCGCGCCTAATGCGGCGGGCGAGCGCATGAAGCGGGCTCGCCCGAAGAGGCCGAGGAACGCCTGCGTGAAGACGACAGCGGTGAACAGCGAGGCGATCGTGCCGACGCCCAGAGTGAACGCGAATCCCTTCACGTTGGCGGTCGCCAGCGCGAAGAGGATGAACGCCGTGATCAGCGTGATCACGTTCGCGTCGATGATCGTCGCGATTCCGCGCCGATAGCCGGCGGAGATCGCGCTGAGCATCGATTTGCCGCTCCTCGCCTCTTCCTTGATCCGCTCGAAGATGATGATGTTGGCGTCCGCCGCGACCCCGATGGTCAGGATCAACCCCGCGATGCCCGGCAACGTCAGCGTGATCGGAATCAGCTTGATCAGGGCGAAGAAGAAGAGGCCGTAGATCGCCAGCCCTAGCACGGCGACGAATCCGAGGAAGCGGTAGTAGGCGAGCAGGAAGAGGCAGACCAGGATCAGCCCGACGATCCCGGCCTTGAGGCCCTGGTCGAGCGCCTCCTGGCCCAGGGTGGCCGAGACGGTGGACGTCGAGATCTGCGTCAGGGTGACCGGCAGCGCGCCGATCTGGAGGATCTCGGCCAGGTCCTGGGATTCCTGCGGCGTCAGCCCGTTGATCTCGGCGCCGGTGCGCCCGTCAATCCCGTTCGGGTTCTCGACGAAGTTGACGATCGGGCGGGACTTGATCTGCTGGTCGAGCACGATCGCGAAGTGACCGGAGTACTGGTCAGCGAGCTGCGAGTTGCCGGCGACGCCCGGCGGGGCGTTCTGCAGACCGCGCTCGGCGATCGCCTTGGTGACGTCGGAGAACTCCTCGCGGCCCTTGTCCGTGAAGCTGAAGGTGACGTTGGGCTGGTTGAACTGGTCGAAGCTCGCCTTCGGGTCCTTGATGTCCGTGCCCGAGAGCGCCGGACGATCCCTGATCACGAACCAGGCGGCCGCGTTCGGGTCCGAGGTCTGCTCCTCGCCCTGCGCCGGCTCCTGCTGCACGACCAGCCCCCCCTGGGGCACGGTCAGGACCTCGGTGTTGGCCGGCTGCCGCTGGCCGGGCAGCTCCGAGAAGAGATCCCTCTTGGCCTCCGTCGGTCCCGCGATCCACGCGTGGGTCTGCGAGTTGAACAGGTAGTACTGCGGGCCGCTTGTCGTGCACTTGTTCTCGAAGCACTCGGACGGCTGCTGGGAGGCGAACTTGACCGCGTCGTAGTAGCGGGGGAAGTCCCGCTCCGCCGGGGCCTTGTTGGTCGTCACCGGATTCGCGATGACGTTGGGCTCCCAGTCGTACATGTGCAGCTGTGCGGTCTGCCCCACCTCGTCGCTGGCGCGCGAGGCGTTGCTCACGTCCGGCAGGCCGACCCGGATGGAGTCCGCGCCGATCCGCGAGATCTCCGGCTCCGACACACCGAACGCGTCCGTCCGCTTGCGGATGATCTCGATCGCCCGGTCCATGTCGGCACCGTCGATCGTCGGGTTCTGCGGCGTCGGACGCGCTTGGAAGATCAGCTCCGTGCCCCCCTTGAGGTCGAGCCCCAGAGTGGTCTTCATGGTCGCGACGACGATCCCCGAGCCGATGACCAGCAGTGCGACGAACGCGAGGACGAAGAGGTTGCGGCGGCGGTTGCTCACGAGCTTGAGTTGATCACGCTAGCGGTCTGACCCGCGGGTTTCGGCCCTTCGTTGCAACACAGCGGGGCATCCACATATTCGGCGACCGGGTAAAGCGGCGCCAAAGCCCGCGCTACTCGGGTGTCAGGACCAGCAGCAGGCCGCCGTCGTCGTCGTAGGCAGGGAAGAGATCGGCGACCGCCTCCGTGGGGAGGTCGCCTTCCGCGTTCACCGCGACCCGCTTCCCGAGCGAGCGGACGCCCCACTCGAGCGTCGTCTCGATCGGGTCGGTTTTACCGTTGCGGTCGGTGTCGGCTACCTCGCCACCGCCGCCCTGGTCGATCCATTCGAGACCGAGGACCTCCTGGATCGGCCGGCCGATCACCTGCTCGTCCTTCAGGCCAGTGAGCTCGAAGGCTCCCTTGCCGAGGTCGAGCACGCGACCCTCCTGGTCGCAGGTGAAGAACGCCGCGCCGGGAGCCGGCATGTAGTCGTCGAGCAGCTCGAAGAGGAACCCGAAGCCGCACTTCGAGCAGCCCTTGGGCCGGGTCGAGAAACCCGCCGTGCGCTCCCCGCTCAGTTCCCTGTTCCCGCAGTTGGGGCAGATGAAGTACGGCATTCCTGCCTCAAATCTAGCCAACGCATCAAGCGAACCAATCGCTTGGCGTGCCTAAAAGAGGCTCGCCATGCCCTCGGGCACGGGCAGCCCGAGGTGCTCGTAGGCCCGCTCGGTGAGGACGCGGCCGCGCGGGGTCCGCTTCACCAGCCCCTGCTGGAGGAGATACGGCTCGAAGACGTCCTCGATCGTGTCGGCCTCCTCCCCGATCGCGACCGCGAGGGTCGAGAGGCCCACCGGGCCGCCGCCGAACTTGGCGGCGATGATCTCGAGCAGCTGCCTGTCGTGCCGGTCGAGACCGGCACGGTCGACCTCGAGCATCTCCAGGGCGTCCGAGGCCAGGTCGCGATCGACCCGGCCCCGGCCCTTCACTTCGGCGAAGTCCCTCACTCGGCGCAGCAGCCGGTTCGCGACTCGCGGCGTGCCGCGCGCCCGGCTCGCGATCTCCTCGGCACCCTCAGAGGTGACGTCGATCTCGAGGATCCCTGCCGAGCGCATCACGATCTGGCGGAGGTCATCCGCGGCGTAGTGCTCGAGACGGTGGCTGACGCCGAAGCGGTCTCGCAGCGGCGTGGTCAGGAGGCCTGTCCGCGTGGTGGCTCCGATCAGGGTGAAGGGAGGCAAATCGAGGGTGACCGTTCTCGCCCCCGCTCCCTGGCCGAGGACGACGGGGAGACGGCGGTCCTCCATAGCCGGGTAGAGCGTCTCCTCGACCGCTCGGCCGAGTCGATGTATCTCGTCGATGAAGAAGACGCTGCCCGGCTCGAGCGCGGTCAGGAAGGCGGCGATGTCGGCCTTGCGCTCCAGCGCCGGGCCGGCGGTCTGAACCATCGGCACGCCGAGCTCCGCGGCGATGATGTGGGCGAGCGAGGTCTTGCCGAGACCCGGCGGCCCGGCCAGCAGGACGTGGTCGAGCGGCTCACCGCGCCGGCGCGCCGCCTCGATGAAGATGCCGAGCTGCTCGGTGACCTGGACCTGGTTGACGAAGTCGGCGAGCTTTGGGGGCCGCAGCGATCGGTCGAAGTCGTCGTCGCCTCCGACCGGGCGTGCATCGTGGATGACGATCTCCTCGTCGCCCTCGACTCCAGGGGTCCGAATCCCCTTGCCGGGTTCGACCATCAACGCCTCGCCTCCTCAGCTTCGCTTCCGGGGGCTACGCGAATCACGCCTTCGCCCCCGCCGCACGCCGCAGCGCGGACTGGACGATCTCCTCGGCGCTCTCGCCGCCGGCCTCGGCGAGCAGCCGCTCAGCCTCGGGTGGCGTATAGCCGAGGTTGAGCAATCCCTCCCTGGCCAGCGAGCGGGCATCCTCCTCTTCTCCGGGAGGCGCGGGGGTGTCGGCGTCGCCCTCGATCTCCCCCGCGACCTTCTCGCGCAGCTCGACGATGATCCGCTCCGCCGTGCGCTTCCCGATGCCGGGAACGGCCTGGAAGCGCTTCGCGTCCCCGGCGGCGATCGACCGTAGAAGCTCGCGGACCGGGCCCCCGGAGAGCGCGGCCATCGCCACCTTCGGGCCGACGCCACCCACCGAGATCAGGTGGAGGAAGAGGTCGCGTTCCTCCTCGCTCGCGAAGCCGTAGAGGCTGAGCGAGTCCTCGCGCGTGACCAGGTGCGCGTGCAGCGAGGCCCGCTTGCCCCGCGCGGGCACCGACTTGAGCGTCTCGGCGGAGACGGCGAGCCGGTATCCGACGCCGGCGGCATCGATGACGACGTAGTCCGGGCGGCGCACCAGGACCTCTCCGGTGACGGAGGCGATCATGCCTTCGGATTCTGCGCTCGGGTCCGGATGCCTTTATGCGGCGATCGCGGACCGCGACCCCACGGTCCCGGCGTGACAGATCGCCACGGCAAACGCGTCGGCCGCGTGATCCGCCGCCGGCGGATCCGGCAGGCCGAGCAGGGACGCCACCATGCGCTGGATCTGGCCCTTGTCCGCGGAGCCCGACCCGCAGACGGCCTTCTTCACCGCTTGGGGGGTGTAGTGGAAGCACGGCAGGCCTTGGCTCGCCGCCGCGAGCATGACGACACCCCTGGCCTCGCCGACGCTGAGCGCCGAGGCGACGTTCTTGCCGAAGAAGAGCTCCTCGAGCGCGATCGCCTTCGGCTCGTGCCAGCGGATCAGCTCGCCGAGGGTCTCGTGCAGCTTCGCGAGGCGCTGCTCGGTCCGCATGCGTGCGTCCGTCTCGATCACACCCCCGTCGAGCGCGACCATCCGGCTACCCGACACTCGAACGACGCCGAAGCCGGTGTTGGCGGTACCGGGATCGATCCCGATGACGATCACGCCCCTTCATTCTCGAACTCGGGGCGGATGTCCTCTAAGTCAGGACGCCGTGGCCGCCCGCTCGAGGATCTCCTCGGGCACGTCGAAGTTGGCGTGCACCGAGTCGACGTCGTCGTGCTCCTCGAGGGCGTCCATCAGTCGGAGCAGCGCCGGCGCATCGCCCTCGCCCACCTCGACGGTGCTCTTCGGCTCCATCGAGACCTCCGCGGACTGGACCTCGACTCCGGCCTCCTCGAGCGCCACGCGGACGGTGCCGAGATCGGACGCGGGTGTGGTGATCTTGAGCAGGTCGGCATCCTCGCTGACGTCCTCGGCGCCGGCGTCGATCGCGGGCATCAGGTCGTCCTCGCCGTAGCGGTCGCCGTCCACCAGGATCACTCCCCGCTTCTCGAACTGCCAGGCGACCGATCCCGGCTCGCCGAGGCTGCCCCCGTGCCGCTCGAACGCGTGCCGGACCTCGGCGCCGGTGCGGTTGCGGTTGTCGGTCAGCGCCTCGACCATGATCGCGGCCCCGCCGGGGCCGTATCCCTCGTAGACGACGCTCTCGATCGCCTGGGCATCGCTGCCCGCGCCGGTGCCGCGGTCGATCGCGCGCTGGATGTTGTCCTTGGGCATCGATGCGTCGCGCGCCTTCTGCACCGCCAGGCCCAGGGCGGGATTGGCGTCGACGTTGCCGCCGCCGTCACGCGCGGCGACGGTGATGGCGCGCGCGAGCTTGGTGAAGAGCTTGCCGCGCTTGGCGTCGGCGGCGCCCTTCTTGTGCTTGATCGAGGACCACTTCGAGTGACCGGACATGGCCTCGATTCTAGGAGGGCCCCGGGGGTCGAGCGGGGCGCTGGCCGGCGCCCCCGCTCCTCCCTCCGGAAATCCCCGGCGCTACCGCTTCGGGTTCGTCGTCTTGATCTGGATGTACCAGCAGACGAGTGTGCCGGCAGGATGCGTGTTGTCGTCGTCCTCGACCAGCAGGGACCAGGTCGCGTTGGTCGCCTTCTTGTCCCCGAGACCGTTGAGCCGGCCCAGGCTCTCGATCGGACCGAAGAACCCCGCGAACGGAGCCTGTAGCCCGGCGGTGTCGATCCGGGTGGGCGTGTTGCTGTCGAACGTGGTGAAGGTGCCGGCGCAGCTGGCCGGTCCGGCGCCGTAGTTGTTGCCGTCACCGCCGACGTCGTGGGAGAGGTTGATCACCCCCCGCGGGCTCGCGAGATAGATCTCGATGTCCTTGGCGAACGGGTGCTGGATCCGGACGCCCACGTTCACGTCCTTGATCTTGCCCCGCGGGTTGAGGCCTCTGACCGCGATCGCCGAGCGGGCGAGCTGGGTCGCCTGCCCCGCCCCGTCCGGGATCGGGATCGCAACGCCCCCGGCGGGCGCCCCGACGCCGACCTCGTAGGTCTTGGTGATGACCTTCTTCCTCGCCTGCGCGATCGGTGCAGTGACGATGAGACCCAATGCGAGAACGGCCACCGCCCCCAACCCCAGCTTGCGTCCAATCATGTTCCCTCCTTTGGGATGCGAGGGTGCTCCGAGCGAAGCGAGGAGCAACCCGTTTCATGAAGCCCCGAGCGCCGGGTTTGTCCTGCCTGATAAACCCGTCGGCGCGGGACGGGTTGCGCTAGACGACGAACTGGCCGTCGCGTTGCAGCGGCTCGCCGTCGACCGCGATCTGGCCGCCCTTGCGGAGGTCGCAGATCATGTCCCAGTGGATCGCGGACTCGTTCTTGCCGCCGGTCTCCGGATATGAGCGGCCGACCGCCAGATGCACGGTGCCGCCGATCTTTTCGTCGAGGAGGATCTCGCCCGTGCCGTCGGTGATCCCATAGTTCGTGCCGATGCCGAGCTCGCCCAGGCGGCGGGCGCCCTCATCGGTGTCGAGCATCTCGATCAGGAACTCCTCCCCCTTCTCCGCGCTCGCGTCGACCACCTTGCCGCCCTCGAAGCGGAACCGGACGCCCGCGACCTCGCGGCCGGCATAGCTCGCCGGCAGGTGGAAGGTGATCTCGCCCTCCGCGGAGTCCTCGATCGGCCCGGTGAAGAACTCGCCGTCGGGCATGTTGTGCTTCCCGTCGGCGGCGATGAAGGTTCGGTCCTCGATCCCCAGCCGCAGGTCGGTTCCATCGCCGGTGACGTGAACCTCAGAGCGGCCCTGGATCCAATCCGCGAGCCGCTTCGTCTCCTCCGACTGGCGAGCCCAGGCGCCGACCGGGTCGACGTCGGTTGCGAGGCAGGCGCCGTAGTAGAAGTCCTCGTAGCCCGAGAGGCTCATTCCCGCCTCGGAGGCGTAGGCGTGTGTCGGGAAGAGCGTGAGAGCCCAGCGGTAGGTGCCGTCGGCGCTGCGCTCCATCGCCCGCTTCATCAACCGCTGGGTTGCGGCCTGGCGCGCCGCTTGGCGCTCCGGCGCCACCTGCGAGAGCGCACGAGTGTTCTGGCTCGCCATCACGGCGATGCGGGCGTCCGCGTTCTCCACCGCCCACTCGGCGACGGGTGAGACCCACTGGAGCTGGGAGTCTGAGGCGTGCTCGAAATACGAGGCGGCCTGCCCCTCCAGCGCCATGTTCACGATTGGATTGCCTCCCGCCTTCAGCACTTCCTCGTAGAGCGCCTGGAGCAGCGGCTCGGCCGCGGACTCGCCCTCGATCGTGCAGACGTCGCCGTCGGACACCTTCGTCGAGTGGTGAACGAGGATCCGGGCGAGCGCTGTTACGCGTGGGTCCCTCATGGACCGGACAACCTAGCGATGCGCGCCTTCGGCGGACCTGGCGGCGGTGCACATCGCCATGAAGGCGGCATGCAGCCGGCTGTCGTCGGTGAGCTCAGCATGGAAGGCGACGGCGAGGATTCCGCCCTCCCGGGCCGCGACCGGATGGCCGTCGACCTCGGAGAGGACCTGCACTCCCGCTCCGTGCTTCTCCACCCATGGCGCGCGGATGAAGACGGCGCGGAGGGGTTCCTCGCCGAGCCCCTCGACGCGCAGATCCTGCTCGAAGCTCTGCAGCTGCCGGCCGAACGCGTTGCGGCGGCAGACGTAATCCGCCAGGCCCAGGTGGTCGCGGTCGAGCACGATCATGCCCGCACAACTGCCCAGAATCGGCGCGCCCTTGCGGTGGAACTCGCGAACCGCCCGATCCAGACCGTCGCGCTCCATCCCCATCGTGATCGTCGTGGACTCACCGCCGGGAATCACCAGGCCATCCAGGCCGGTGAGCTGCCCCGGCGCACGGACCTCGGTTACCTCCGCCCCGAGCGACTCGAGCATCCGCCTGTGCGCCTCGAAGTCGCCCTGGATGGCCAGGACACCAATCGAGAGCGGCGCCTTTGTCAAGCGCCTCGGCCCTGCAGCAGCCCGCCGTCGGCGGCGAGCGCCTCGATCTCGAGGCCGGGCATCGCGTCGCCGAGCTCCATCGAGGCCTGCGCGACCCGCTCCGGGTCGTCGAAGTGGGTGGTGGCCTCGACGATCGCGCGGGCCCTGCGCTCGGGGTCCTCGCTCTTGAAGATGCCCGAGCCCACGAAGTTGCCCTCGGCGCCGAGCTGCATCATCAGCGCCGCATCCGCCGGCGTCGCGATCCCGCCTGCGCAGAAGAGGGGCACGGGAAGCCAGCCGCGCTCGGCCACGTCCTGAACGACGTCGAGCGGCGCCTGGAGCTCCTTCGCCGCGCTGGCGACCTGTTCCTCGCGGAGCGAGGCGAGGTGGCGGATCCCGTCGGTGATCTCGCGCATGTGGCGGACGGCCTCCACGATGTTGCCGGTGCCCGCCTCACCCTTGGAGCGGATCATCGCCGCGCCCTCGCCGATCCGGCGGAGGGCCTCCCCGAGGTTGGTCGCGCCGCAGACGAAGGGGACGTCAAAGGCGAACTTGTCGATGTGGTTCGACTCGTCCGCCGGCGTCAGCACCTCGGACTCGTCTACGTAGTCGACCTCTAGCGACTGGAGGACCTGTGCCTCGGCGAAATGGCCGATCCGCGCCTTGGCCATCACAGGGATCGTCACGGCCTCCTGGATCTCCTTGATCACGGCGGGGTTCGACATCCGCGCCACACCGCCCTGGGCGCGGATGTCGGCGGGCACGCGCTCGAGCGCCATCACGGCGCAGGCCCCCGCCTGCTCGGCGATCTTGGCCTGCTCGGCCGTGGTCACGTCCATGATCACGCCGCCCTTGAGCATCTCGGCGAGCCCGGCCTTCACCCTGAATGTCGCCCGTTCAGCCATCGCCAACCCCATAGTAGAAGGCGGCCGCAGGCGGGCCACCGGACGAGACCTACAAACCGGAATTACCAGGTTTGCCTCGTTGGAGGGTGGGCAAGCTTTGCTCTACCTCATCGCTTTAGGGGGCACTGGCAGGTGAGGAGGCGTTAGGAAACTTGGGGTCCTCTCCCCCGGGCCCCGATATCGGCTGCAGGTCCGGATCGCCCCCCGGGCCTGCGGCCTTTCCTTATTTCAGCTTGAACGCGCGGATCCGATCGCGGTGAGCGGCCTCGTCACGTGAGTAGACCCCGTGCGCAAGTGCCTGAACGAGCCCCATGAGCGCCGCATTCGAGCGGATGTAGGAGGGCCCGTTGGAGGAGTAGTAGAGCATCAGCTCAGAGTGCTCCGCGACGTCCGAGAGGGTCGCGTCGGTGATCGACAGGGTCCGGGCGCGGCGGTGCCGGGCGAGCTTGAGCGCCCTGAGGATGAGCGGATGCGCGCGCCCTGCCGTGAGCACCACCAGCAGGGTGTCCTCGTCCATCCGCGAGAGCTTTTGGATGTTGTCCTGGCTCGGGGAGGCGACGATCTCCGCTCGGACGTCCAGCAGCCCGAGCAGGTGGCGGAGGTAGCTGGCAAAGAACGCCATCTGCTCAACCCCGACGATCAGCACGCGCCTCGAGGTGGCGAGCGCCGAGACCGAGGCCTCGATCTGCTCGCGCGTCAGGTTCCGAGCCGTCTCCTCGATGTTGGCGTAGTCGGCGCCCAGGGAGGCCTCGAACTCGGAGTGGTCGAAGTTGAAGAGCGCGGCCGCGCCGCCGCCGTTGCCGTTGGGCGCTCCCTCCGCGACCTTGTGCCGGTACTCCTCGATTGCGGCCTGCTGAAGCTCGGGATATCCGTCGAAGCCCAGCGCCTGCGAGAACCTGACCACGGTGGACGAGGAAGTGTTGGCGCGACGGGCCAGCTCCTCGGCGGTCTGAAAGGCGGCCTCGTCGAGATGGTCGACGATGTACCGCGCGACATCCTTCTGCGAGCGGGAGAAGTCATCGAAACGCTCCGTGATGAAGTCCGACAGGCTCTTGCGTGCCGGATGGGTCTTGGTCGCGGTCCGTGCCACGGCGGCTCTTTTCGCTCCCGGCGCGGGTTTCCCTTCCTGCAGATGACCAAGTCCACGGCAGCGTGCGCCTGGGAGCGC
>DATFPJ010000027.1:0-7370 GCA_035264865.1 Solirubrobacterales bacterium | reverse complement strand
CCGCCCCCGTCCGACCTCAATACCGAGGGCCTGGACATCTCAGAGGACGCGCTGGGCGAACTGCTGAGCGTCGACGCCGAGGGCGTCGTCCAGCAGCTCCCGCAGGTCGAGGAGTTCCTGGGGAGGTTCGGTGACCGGCTTCCGGACGAGATCAGAGGCCAGCTCGAAGCACTGAAGCAGCGCCTCGACTGAGGACTCGAGGCGGACCGCTCAAAACCCCTTGCGGCGGCGAGAAGCCGCCCTTAGGGTCGGTCGCCAGGACCTCCCATCCCAGCGGGAGGACAGCGATCGAAGGAGGTGCGTATGAGCAGGCGTCCCAGGCTGCCCTCGCCGGCGATGATCGTCGCGGTGGCCGCATTGTCGATCTCCCTGGCGGGCACTGGCATCGCGGCGACGGTGAGCGTGCTCAGCAAATCGGAGAAGGCACAGGTCCGGAAGATCTCACGGGTCACCGCGAACAAGGCGATCACCAAGCGAGCCGCCGGCCTGACCGTCGCCAACGCCGGCACCGCCGACAGGACGAGGAACGTGCTGGCGGCCACCGTCAACGCCGGGAACACCTGCAGCATCACCAAGGGGACCGGCGGCGGCAACATCACGGCGGTGAAGGGCGGACCCGAAGGAGGCGACTACTGCGACGTCACCTTCCCGCGCAGCGTCGAGAACTGCTCGGTCGGAGCAACGCCGCTGCATCCATTGGACGACAACGCCGCGGTCGGCTTTGCCGGCATCCGGTACCTGGGTGGCGCGACTGTCAGGGTGACCCGCCGCAACCCGGAGAACAATTTCCAGGACTCCGGGCTGTTCTCGATATTGGCCGTCTGCCCCTAGCGCGCCCGGAGGTATCAGGGCGGCTCACCTGTCAGAGGCTGGGGAAGGGCCCTCCGGGAGGTCCCCTCCCCTTTGCCACGCTCCACGCGAATAGAATCGCCGCGTCATGGGGGAGGAGCCCACCCAGTACCTACTCGACGAGTCGGAGATCCCGACGCGTTGGGTCAACCTCCTGCCGGATCTGCCCGGTGAGCCGCTGCCGCCGCTCAACCCCGAGACGAAGGAACCGGCGGGCCCGCCCGACCTGACGCCGATTTTCCCCATGGGCCTGATCGAGCAGGAGGTCTCAGGCGAGCCCGAGATCGAGATCCCGGAGGAGGTCCGCGAGATCTACAAGCTCTGGCGCCCCACGCCGCTCGTCCGGGCGCGGCGCCTCGAGCAGAAGCTGGACACCCCCGCCCACATCTACTTCAAGTACGAAGGGGTTTCCCCGGCTGGGTCACACAAGCCGAACACCGCGGTCGCGCAGGCCTTCTACAACCGCGAGGAGGGAGTCCGCAAGCTGGTCACGGAGACCGGCGCCGGGCAGTGGGGCTCGGCCCTGGCGCTCGCCTGCCGGCTGTTCGAGATGGAGTGCGAGGTATTCATGGTCGGGGTCTCCTACGACCAGAAGCCCTACCGCCGGGCGATGATCGAGACCTGGGGCGGCACCGTCCACCGCAGCCCCTCCGACCTCACGGACGCCGGCCGCTCGCAGGCCGAGCACCGGTCGGGCAGCCTGGGGATCGCGATCTCGGAGGCGGTCGAGATCGCGGCGGGGAGGGAGGACACGAACTACGCGCTCGGCTCGGTGCTGAACCACGTATGCCTGCACCAGACCATCATCGGCGAGGAAGCAATCGCCGCCCTGGAGCGGGCGGGGGAATACCCCGACGTCGTCGTCGGCTGTGTCGGCGGCGGGTCGAACTTCGCCGGCATCGCGTTCCCCTTCATCCGCGGCAACCTGCGAGACGGGAAGACGACCCGCTTCGTCGCCGCCGAGCCCGCCGCCTGCCCGACCTTGACCCGCGGCGTTTACGCCTACGACTTCGGCGACACCGTCGGGATGACGCCGCTGATGCCGATGTACACCCTCGGCCATGATTTCGTCCCACCCCCGGTCCACGCCGGCGGTCTGCGCTACCACGGGGACGCCCCGGTCCTGTGCGCCCTGGTCAAGGCGGGAATCGTCGAGGCGAAGGCGATCGCGCAGAACGCCGCCTTCGACTCAGCGGTCCGCTTCGCCTCGGCGGAGGGCATCATCCCCGGCCCCGAGCCCGCCCACGCGATCCGCGCCGTCTTCGACGAGGCCGAGGCGGCTCGTGAAGCGGGGGAGGAGAGGGTGGTCCTGCTCAACCTGAGCGGCCACGGCCACTTCGACATGGCTGCCTACGCGGCCTACCACGCCGGCGACCTCGAAGACCTCGAGTTCTCCGAGGCCGAGATGGATGCGGCGCTCGAGCGCCTGCCCGAAGCGCCTGCCATAGCGTAAAGGCGATAATCGCAGATCAGCTATACTCGCCCGGTGACACCGGGACAGCTGATCCGGGACGCCCGCCGCCGCCACGGCGTCAGCCAGGCGCGCCTGGCCATCCGCGCTGGGACGACCCAGTCGGCGATCTCGCGGATCGAGCGCGACCAGGTCTCACCGAGCGTCGAGACCCTGCGCTCCCTGCTCCACCTGCTCGGCGAAGACCTCGAGCTGGGGGCGAAGGAGCGCGACAGCGGGATCGACGTGACGTTGAACCGGGGAAACCTCACCTACACGCCGGGGGACAGGGTGAGGCGAGGCATGGCCTTCGCCGATTTCGTTCGTGAGCATCGAGGTACCGCGCGCAGGGCAGCTTAGACGTGGTGGGTGAGGACCTCGGCCCCTCGCTGGACCCTGGAGTCCTGCTCGCAGCGCTGGTCCGGCACGGGGTGGACTTCGTCGTGATCGGGGGCGTGGCCGGTCTGGCCCTGGGATCGTCGTATCCGACCTATGACCTCGACGTCGCCTACTCGCGTGAGGCCGGCAACGTGAAACGCCTCGTCGCGGCCCTGAAGGAGCTGGACGTCCGCCTGCGGGGCGCGCCCGAGGACCTGCCGTTCGTCCTCGAAGAGAGGACGATCGAAAACGGGTCCAACTTCACCTTCGAGACGCCGTACGGGCACTTCGACGTCCTCGCCCACATCGATGGCATCTCCTCCTATGAAGGACTGCGCCGCGGCTCAGCGGTCCAGGACATCGACGGTCACCCGGTCCGCGTGGCTTCGATCGACCACCTGATCGCGATGAAGCGGGCCGCGAACCGCACGAAGGACAAGCTGATGCTCGAGGAGTACATCGTCCTCGCCGACGAGCTGGCCCTGGATCAGAGCTCGTAGGCCTCGGCCAGCTCGGGGTCCTTGCGGGCGAGCATCTCGGCCAGCTCGACCATCACCTTGCACTGCTTCCAGGTGGCGTCATCCTGCATCTTGCCGTCGATCATGTGGACGCCGCGGCCGTCCGGGATCGCCTCGATCACCTTCTTCGCGAACCTGACCTCGTCGGGGGGCGGGCTGAAGACCTTCTTGGCGATCTCGATCTGGACCGGGTGCAGAGACCAGGCGCCGACGCAGCCGAGCAGGAAGGCGGCGCGGAACTGGGTCTCGCACCCGAGCGTGTCCTTGATGTCGCCGTATGGGCCGTAGAAGGGCAGGATCCCGGCTGAGGTGCAGGCGTCGACCATGCGGGCGATCGAGTAGTGCCAGGGGTCCTGCTGCGCCGTCGCCCGCGACGCGTCGGGGTCGTCGGGGTCGGGGTCCTCGACCACGCGATACGCGGGGTGGCCCCCGCCGACTCGGGTGGTCTTCATCCGCCGGAACGCGGCGAGGTCGGCCGGTCCGAAGCTCATGCCCTGCATGCGCGGGCTCGCGGTCGCGATCTGCTCGAGGTTGACGACGCCGAGGGAGGTCTCGAGGATCGCGTGGACGAGCAGCGGCTTTCGGATGCCGGCCTTCGCCTCGAGCTGGGCGAGGAGCCGGTCCACGTAGTGGATGTCCCAGGGGCCCTCGACCTTCGGAACCATGATCACGTCGAGCACGTCGCCGATCTCGGTGACGAGCTGGGTCAGGTCGTCGAGGACCCACGGGCTCTCGAGCGAGTTGACCCGGGTCCACAGCGAGGTCTCGCCGAAGTCCGACTCCTTCGCCGCCCGCATCAAGCCCTCGCGGGCGGCCTCCTTGCTGTCGGCCGGGATCGCGTCCTCGAGGTTGCCGAGCAGGATGTCGGTCTTGGCCGCGATGTCGGGGGCCTTGGCGGCCATCTTCTCGTTCGAGAAGTCGAGGAAGTGGATCATCCTCGAGGGCCCGAACGGGATCTCGCGAGGCGGATCCGGCGCGCCGATCGCGAGCGGCTTGAAGAAGTCTCTGGGGTTGCGCAAGGAGAGGTCCGGGGTCGGGGGCAGGGGCGGGTCCGGCGGCGGCGAAATCTACAGCCTTGGACCAGGAGCCAACCAGGGACCAAATCGAGGACTGGATCGTCCCCGACCCCCCCGCCGGGGGCGATGGCGCGCGCGTGTCCATCGCGCGAACCCTCGCCGCGCTGGAGGCGAGGATCGACGAGGCCGTCACGCTCGCGCGCGGCTCGGCGGACGTCTGGGAGGCTGCCGAGGCGGGAATGCAGCGGATCGGCGAGATCACCGTGCTCGCGAGCGAGCAGGCGATCGAAGCCGCCGGCGCGGCCCGCGACGCATCTTCCCGGGCGGCGATCGCCGAGAGCCACGCGGAGCGCGGGGCTGCCTCCGCCGCCGCGGCGGCGATGAGGTGCGAGGCCCTTTCCCGTCAGGCTCCGCCGCGGCCCCCGCGGCGGGCGCGCGAGCGGCCCGCGAAGCAGCCGTTGCGGCCCCGGCCGGTGCTGCGCCAGGCGCCCCTGGGCGCGCGCCGGAGCGCGGGCGGCGACGACCCGCTGCAGCGGTTCAGCCGGCGCGCCGACACCCTGGTCGCGCGTCTGCACGCGATCGAGCGCCATCGCGCCGGTGGGAGCGACCCGGCCGAGTGAGCGTCCCGGTTCGCCAGGCCCGTCGTGCCGAGGCCGAATCAATCCTGCCGCTCTACGAATGGCTGTTCGCGCCGCCAGGCTCCGAGCCGCCGGCCTGGGATCCGGCGGTCGCCCTCGAGCGGGTGGGCGAGACGATCTCCTCCCCCGGCAGCACGATCTTCGTCGCCGACGACGCGGGACGGCTAGTCGGCATCTGCAGCGCCTACCTGGACCTGAACTCGGTCAGGTACGGCCGTCGCTGCTGGGTCGAGGACCTGGCGGTCGATCCCGCTCGCCGCTCGGCGGGCATCGGCCGGGCTCTCCTCGGCGCGGCCAGGGAGTGGGCCCGGGAACAGGGGGCGACGCACCTCGAGCTCGACAGCGGCGCCGCCCGGACCGACGCTCACCGCTTCTACGAGCGGGAGAGGCCTAGCTGGGCCGGGATGCAGTACGCGTGGTGGCTTCCGTAGGCGGGTCGTCCGCGGGCATGCCGGAGGCCCCGGTCCGGGCGCCGCGGCCCCACTGGCTCCCGCGGTAGGCCGGGTCGCGCAGCCCCATCAGAGGACCGGTGGGGCGGAAGCCGCCGCCGGTGTTCCAGGGGTTGAAGGTGAGCGCCTCCGTCTCGTCGCCGGTGAGCCGCTCGAGCAGCGACAGGGTTCCGAACTGCTGCCAGCGACCCCCGAGGCCGGCGAGCGCCAGGTGGAACCGCGCCTGGTGGTCGGACGCCGCCTCGTCGAGCTGCTCGAGGTCGGTGCCCTCGGCCGGCGTTGGGGGCCGCACCGGCACCGCGCCCACCAGTCGCAGGGCGCCGCCGACGCGGTAGGGAAGGATGCTCGAGTAGCTCTGGCCGAAGAAGCCGCCCGGGGCGGGCAGGAGGAGCAGATGAAGCAGAAGGCCGTCGCCGGAGCTGGCGAGGAGGAAATCCTGGTGCGCACCCGGGCCGTGCAGGTCGGGTAGGCGGACCGCGAGACCGAGCACGTCCGGGAGGCTCTCGGGAAGCCCGGCGCCTCGCGAGCAGCGCACGATCGCGTCATGGGACCCGGGTTCGGCGAGCAGGGGCACGCCCTCGTAGTCGGACAGCCCGACCTCGACCCGGAGGCTCGCCCGGTACCCCAGACCCTCGGGATGGAAGATCCGCTTGCGGCGCGCGGCCGAGAGCGCCGCGAAGGCGGCGCTGGCCAATCCGCTGACCGGCGCGAGCAATGTCGTGGCGGACCTTGGCACGAGCCGCAAGCTACCCTGAGCCCGCCCGATCGAACCAGACAGCACAGGAGCCATGGCCGTAGCGACCGCCGACTTCAGCGAGAAGACCGACATCCAGCGCGACATCACCGAGATGGTGCGCCAGTTCGTCGACGAGCAGATCATCCCGAAGGCCGAGGAATACGACCACGAGGACAAGTTCCCGGAGCCGATCGTCGAGCAGATGAAGGAACTCGGTCTCTTCGGGGTCACGATCCCCGAGGAGTACGGCGGGATGGGGCTCGACCTGACGACCTACGCGATGATCGTCGAGGAGCTCTCGCGCGGCTGGATCTCGATCTCCGGCGTGGTCAACACCCACTTCATCGGCTCCTACCTGCTGATGAAGTTCGGGACCGACGAGCAGAAGGACCACTTCCTCCCCAAGATGGCGACCGGGGAGATCCGCGCCGCCTTCTCGCTGTCCGAGCCCGAGGTCGGCTCCGACGTCCAAGGGATCAAGTCGACCGCCAAGGAGGCCGGCGAAGGGACCTGGGAGCTGAACGGGCAGAAGATGTGGGTCACCAACGGACTCGGTTCGGGAGTGGTCTTCGTCCTGATGAAGACCGACCCGAAGGCCGATCCGCCGCACAAGGGCATGACCTGCTTCATCACCGAGAAGGAGCCCTGGGCGGAGAAGAACGAGGGGGACTACGCCGGCCTCGAGATTCCCCCCAAGATCAAGAAGATGGGCTACAAGGGGGTCGAGTCCACCGAGTTGGTCTACAACGGCTACAAGTGCTCGGAGGACCGGGTCCTCGGCGGTCCGGTGGGCATCGGCAAGGGGTTCGCGCAGATGATGGACGCACTCGAGGTCGGGCGGGTCAACGTCGCCGCCCGCGGCGTCGGCATCGCCCAGCGCGCCCTCGAGCTGGCCCTCCGCTACAGCCAGGAGCGCAAGACCTTCGGCAAGCCGATCGCCCAGCACCAGGCGATCCAGTTCAAGCTCGCCGACATGGCGACCAAGATCGAGGCGGCCCGGCTGGTGACGCTGAAGGCGGCGCGGATGAAGGACGCCGGCCAGCGCTCGGACCTCGAGGCCGGCATGGCGAAGCTGCTCGCCTCCGAGACCGGCAAGGAGGTCGTCGAGCAGTCGTTCCGGATCCACGGCGGCTACGGCTACTCGAAGGAATACGAGATCGAGCGCCTGTACCGCGACGCGCCGCTTCTGCTGATCGGCGAGGGCACGTCCGAGATCCAGCGGATGGTGATCGGCAAGAAGCTCCTGCAGCGCCACAAGGTCTGAGTGTCAGACCAGCCGGTAGCGCTGGTCAGCGGCGCGAACCGCGGGATCGGGCGCGAGGTCGCAAGGCAGCTG
>DATFPJ010000026.1:0-3422 GCA_035264865.1 Solirubrobacterales bacterium | reverse complement strand
CTTCTCGCTGGGCGAAGCGGATCCGGCCGACGTCAAGGCAACCATGGCCGACATGCGACGCCGCCGCAAGGAGGCCCAGCCGTCCGGGATCAAGACCTTCGGATCGACCTTCGTCAATCCCGAGGATCCCCGCGCGGACGGCCGCTCGGCGGGCCAGCTTCTCGACGCGGCCGGCTGCCAGGGGCTGCAGGTGGGCGGCGCCCGTCTCTCGCCGAAGCACGCGAACTTCGTCGAGAACACCGGCGGAGCCACCACCGCCGACATCCTCGAGGTGATGGCGCAGGCGAGGCGGCGGGTGCACGAGCGCTTCGGGGTGGTGCTGGAGCCCGAGGTACAGGTCCTCGGGGCCGTGAGCTGGCCGGAGGAATGGAGCCTTGAGCGCTGAATCGGGAGAGATGGCGACTCGAGCGCTGAATCCGCGGCGGCCCGGCAGCCCGAGAGGCGCGAAGTCCGCAGGGCGCGCGGGGCGGTCTCGTCCCCGGGAGACGGGACAGGCGGTGGTCCTGCGGCGCCGCCTGATCGCCGCCGCGATCGTCCTGCTGGCGCTCTACGGCGGCTACATGCTCTGGTTCCGAAATCTGCCCTGGTTCGCTATCGACCACGTGACGGTCGAGGGCGCCAGCACCGGCGGGCGCCAGATCCAGTCCGCGATCGAGCAGGTGAGCGGGGACATGACCGCACTGCACATCAAGGACGGCGAGCTCCGCGAAGCCGTCTCGCAGTTCCCCACCGTCGCCTCAGTGAGTGCGAGCACGAGCTTTCCGCACACGCTCCACGTGCACGTCACCGAGCGCCTCCCGGTCGCGTACGTCGAGGCCGGCGGCCGCCGCACGGCGGTGTCGGCCGACGGATATCTGTTGATGGGGGCGACCTTCGATCAGCGCTCACTGCCGCGGATCCAGGGGGCGCGAGCACAAGGCGCGCGCCTCACCGGCGACGCTGCGGACCAGGCCGCCATCCTCGGAGCCACGCCAAGGCCGCTACGGGAGCGGATCACCTCGTCCAGCTGGAGCGAGGAGCACGGCGGAGTGGCCGTGGAGCTCGAGAACGGCCCGGAGATCCGCTTCGGCGACGGCTCGCGGGCGGCCGACAAGTGGGAGGCTGCAGTCGCCGTGCTCTCGAGCTCACAGCACGGCTCTCCGTCGTACTTGGACGTGAGCGTTCCGGAGCGGCCCGTCTCGGGCGGCTGAGGGGGCGCCCAGCGCCGGTCTGCAACGCGTTGTGCAGGCCAATTGCAATCTCCGCAGCCCCATCGGCCACCAATTTCGGGGCCGGAACCGGAACTTCCCGAAATACGCGATTTGCAGGGAAATCGCTAAGCCTCAACCAACTCTAGGCCTCGACCTGCAGACGAGACTCACCCCGCAGGAACTCTCAAGGGAGACTTGAGGGTACAGGCTTGCGGAAGGCAGGAAAGCGCGTACTCTGTCCGTAGATCGGTAGTGCCCCAGGCCGATCGAAGCGAGAACGGGGCTCGGAGCAGGACCAACCATGGAGACCTCATACCTGGCAGTCATCAAGGTCGTCGGAGTGGGCGGCGGTGGCTCGAATGCCGTCAGCCGGATGGTCGACGCCGGCCTGCGCGGGGTCGAGTTCGTCGCGGTCAACACCGACGCCCAGGCGCTGCAGGCCTGTGACGCCGACGTCAAGATCGGCATCGGCCACAACCTGACCAAGGGCCTCGGCGCCGGCGCGAACCCAGAGGTGGGCGCCGGCGCAGCCGCCGAGTCGCGCGACGAGATCAAGGACGCCCTGAAGGGCGCGGACATGATCTTCATCACCTGCGGCGAGGGTGGCGGCACCGGAACCGGAGCCGCCCCCGTGATTGCCGAGATCGCCAAGCAGGAGATCGGGGCACTCACCGTGGGGGCGGTCACGAAGCCGTTCGAGTTCGAGGGCAAGAAGCGGATGGCCCAGGCCGAGGAGGGGATCGACCGACTCCGCAAGGAGGTCGACACCCTGATCACCGTCCCCAACGAGAAGCTGCTTCAGATCGTCGAGAGGCGGACCACGATCCTCGAGGCCTTCCGCGAGGCCGACGACATCCTGCGCCAGGGCGTCCAAGGGATCACCGACCTGATCACGATCCCCGGCCTGATCAACCTCGACTTCGCCGACGTCCGCCTGGTCATGCACCAGGCCGGCTCGGCTCTGATGGGCGTCGGCATGGGGACCGGCGAGAACCGCGCCGTCGAGGCCGCCAAGGCGGCGATCACCTCGCCTTTGATCGAGGAGCAGATCGACGGCGCCAAGGGAATGCTGCTGAACGTCACCGGCGGCGAGGACCTCGGCCTGTTCGAGGTCAACGAGGCGGCCCGCCTGTGCATCCAGGCCGCCGACGCCAACGCCAACATCGTCTTCGGCGCCGTGGTCGACTCCTCGATGCACGAGGAGGTGCGCGTCACGGTGATCGCGACCGGCTTCGAGGGGTTCGAGATGATCGCCCGCGCGCCGGAGTTCACAGCCCGCGCCGCGGAGCGCCGCCGCCCGGCGGCGGTGCAGGGCGGCCGCGAGACGCTCAGCGATCTCCGCATCTCCGAGTCCGAGATCGACGTCCCGGACTTCCTGAAGTAGCACTCAGCCGTCGCGCAATGCGCGCCGGGCCGCGTCCTCCTCCGCGGGCGTGAACGCTTCGACGCGGGTCACCTTGCCCTCATCGCTGAATGTCCAGACGGACAGCGATTCGATCTCCATCTCGATCCCGCTGCCCGCGCCCTTGGCGATCGTCCGCTGCCGCGTCAGGACCCGGTTCCCCTCGGCCTGGTGGTCGAGCAGTTCGTATCTCTGCGACTCGAAGGCGTCAGGCTCCATCCAGGCCCGGACCGCCTCGGCTCCGCGGAGCTGGGGCAACCCGCCCGGTCGCACGAAGACGATGTCGGGATCGGCGAGCTGGATCGCGCTATCGAAGTCCCCGCGATTGATCGCATCGCTGTTCAGCTTGAGCTGTTCGACCAACTGTTCGCTTGTGAGCGCCATGGGCGGCAGTATCGTGGCGAACGGTGGAAGCAGGGACGCTGAAGAGGACCCCGCTGTATGAGGCGCATGTCGCCGCCGGGGCAAAGCTCGTGCCTTTCGCCGGCTGGGAGATGCCCGTCGAATACGACGGGATTCGCTCCGAGCACCTCAATGTCCGCAACGCCTGCGGCGTCTTCGACGTCTCCCACATGGGCGAGATCGAGACCGAAGGCCCGGGGGCGGTCGACTTCCTCCAGCGCCTGCTCTCCAACGACGTCTCCAAGATCGAGATCGGCGGCGCGCAGTACTCCTGCCTCTGCCGCGAGGACGGCGGCGTCCTCGACGACCTCTTCACATACCGGCTCGCCGACGACCGCTATCTGACGGTCAGCAACGCAGCCAACCATGAGCGCGACCTCGAGTGGTTCGAGGCGCACGCAGTCGAGTTCGACGCCGAGGTCCGCGAC
>DATFPJ010000025.1:0-11781 GCA_035264865.1 Solirubrobacterales bacterium | reverse complement strand
CCCGCACTCGCGTTCCCTCGAGGAGGGGAACGAGGAGGAGGAGCGCCGCCTCTGCTACGTCGGCATCACGCGGGCGCGGAAGCGCCTCTGGATGACCCACGCCCGCAGCCGCCGCCTCTTCGCGGGTCGCGAGACCGGCTTTCCCTCGCGCTTCCTCTCCGAGCTGCCCGAGGATCTGGTCGAGCGCGAGGGCACGCAGGAGCAGTCGCTCACCGGCTGGTCCCTCGGTGCCACGACCGGGCCGACGCCCCGGGCCGACCCCTCGCTCTCCTTCGGCACGGGCGACGACGTCGTCCACGCGAGCTTCGGCGACGGCGTGGTGACGGCGGTCGAGCCGGGCGGGGTGATAGTCGTGCGGTTTGCCAATGACGGAGCCGAGCGCAAGCTGATGGCCGACTACGCGCCCCTCAAACAGCAAACGGGTTCCTCCTCGGCTTCGCCGTCGGAGGACCCTCGCATCAGCTAGTGGCTGCCACCGTGATCGACGGCAAGGCGGTCGCCGCCTCGGTGCGCGAGCGCGTCCGAGGCGAGGTCGAGGAACTGACAGGGCGGCTCGGCCGCCCGCCCGGCCTGGCGACCGTGCTGGTCGGCGACGACCCGGCCTCCGCCATCTACGTCCGCCGCAAGCGTGAGGCCTGCGAGGAGGTGCGAATCCGCTCCTTTCACCACGAGCCGGACGGTTCGATCTCGCAGGACGCCCTGCTCGAGCTGGTCGCGGAGCTGAACGACTCCGACGAGGTGGACGGGATCCTCGTTCAGCTCCCGCTCCCCGAGCAGATCGACGCCGACGCGATCGTCGACTCCCTGGACCCCGACAAGGACGTCGACGGCCTGACGCCTGCGAGCGCGGGTCGCCTCGCCCGCGGGGAGCCGGGGCTCGTGCCGTGCACGCCCCAGGGCGTGATGGAGCTGCTGCGCTCGGCGGATGTCGACCCGGCCGGCAAGGAGGCCGTGATCGTCGGGCGGTCGAACCTGGTCGGGCGGCCGCTCTTCTCACTCCTGCTCGGCGCCAACGCGACCGTCACCGTCTGCCACAGCCGAACCCGTGATCTCGGCGAGGTCTGCCGCCGGGCCGAGATCCTGGTCGTCGCAGCCGGGCAGCCCCGGCTGCTGACCGGAGAGATGATCCGGCCCGGCGCCACGGTGATCGACGTCGGCACCAACCGCACCGACGACGGGCTCGTCGGGGACGTCGACTTCGAGGCCGCGAAGGAGGTCGCCGGCGCAATCACTCCCGTGCCCGGCGGCGTGGGGCCGATGACGATCGCGATGCTCTTGGCGAACACGGTCCAGGCCGCCTCGGCGCGTTGTGCGAGCGTGCTCCGAGGCAACGCCGAGGAGCAACCCGTTTAGTGGTGGGCAGCGGCAACCGGCTGACCCTCCCTTCGCCGCCGATCAAGCGCAAAGAAGTAGGGTCCCGGCGCTCGCCAACGAACTCGACGCCGGAGGAAGAAACATGCTGGGTGGAAGGTTGTCTCTGGGCCAGGTGATCGCTGCGGTAGGGGCGATCATCGTGCTGGTCGCGTCATTCCTCGACTGGGTCGGTTCGGGTGGAGTCAGCGGCGGAACAGTCACGGGCCCCGGCGGTGCGAGCGTGACCGTGCCCGGAGTCTCCGGACCGTCGTTCAACGTGTGGGAGATTCCGGGCTCCGTTCTCGACGTCTTCATCGTCGTGGCTGGGGTCGTGGCCCTGCTGCCGGCGCTGCTTGCCTTCGCCGACGCCGCCGAGGAGTTCTCCTTCGTCTCGGCTGCGACCTTCGTGCTGGGAGTCGTCGGGATTCTGCTCGTGGTCGCTTTCCTCACCGTCGACTTCCCGGGCGAGGGCGCGGAGCGAGAGCTCGGCGCCTACATCGGCCTGGCAGGATTCCTGGTCATGGCGTTCGGTGGATTCCGCGCGATGCAAGAAGAGGTCGTCGCCGGGGAGATATAGGCTCGGGCCCAGATGCGAGGGAGCGCGTCAGCGCGACCCTCCTGACGAGAAGAGGAGACCAAGTGGACGCGAACAGGTTGTCTCAGGGTCAGCTCATCGCCGCGATCTCGGCGATCGCCCTGTTCATCATCAGCTTCCTCCCGTGGTTCGGGATCTCGGGAGGGGTAGTCGTGCAGGGTGTGGGAGCCGTGGGCGGTTCGACGAACTTCAGCCTCTGGGAGGCTGAGAACCCGCTCGACATCTACCTGATGATCGTCATCCTCGTGGCGCTCGTCCCAGCAGTCCTCGCGCTGGCCGGCGGGGCAGGCGACGCTCCGCTCGCGCCCTTCGCAACGGCGCTGCTGGCGGGCGTCGGCACGCTGCTGATCCTCTACCAAGTGTTCGACACCCCCGGTGATGCCGACCGCAAGGTCGGCCTCTTCCTGGGCCTGATCGCCTGCGCCGGGGTCGCCGTGGGCGGCTACCTATCCATGCAGGAAGACGTCGGCGGAGAGCGGTACTGAACGACCGAGCATGAATCGGGTCGCTTCTCGCTCCCTCTGGAACACCCTCAGATCCGGCGAGCTGGTCGGGGCCGCGAGCGGCCTCGGCCTGCTCGTTTCCAGCTTCCTGCCCTGGTACTCGGCGGACGGAGTCAACGCAACGGCCTGGCAGGCCTTCGGCGTGGTCGATCTATTCATGGCCGCGGCGGCATTCGCTGCGCTCTCCGTGGGGCTGGCGGTCCTCTTCCAGATCTCCGTGAGCTACCCCGTCGCCGGATCCACCGTGACGGCCCTGTTCGGCGCCATCGCCCTGATCCTGATCGTGCGGAGGCTGATCGACCCGCCCTCAGAAGGCCTGGATCTCGGCGTGGGCGCGTGGCTCGGGCTGCTCTCCGCGGCCGGCGTCACCATCGGTGGCTACCTCGGCATGCAGGAGCCGAGGGAGATGCACGCAGCCTCAGCCGGCTAGCGCCGCGCCAGCTCCGCGCGCGACGTGGAGGGCGCAGGCGATGATCGTCATCATCGGGTTGACCCCCACAGAGGTGGGCAAGAGGCTCGCGTCGGCCACGTAGAGGCCCGCGACGCCCCGCACAGCGCCGGTCGGGTCGCAGACGCTGGCCTCCGGGTCGGTGCCCATCCGCGCGCTGCTCATCGGGTGGAAGGCCTCGAGGCGCAGGTCCGCCGGCTTCAGACGCAGGGATCCGAACTCGGCCAGCCGCCCGCGGGGAATCACGGAGACGGGCCCGACGTTCGGGTAGACCTCGCTCGCGCCGGCCGCGAAGTGGATCTCGGCCGCTCTGGCGATGCCGAACTGGATCCGTCGGGCCTCCTCCTCGAGCAGCCGGTAGGAGAGCCGCAGGCCGCCGTTCGAGGTCAGGCCCACCCGTCCCTCGGAGCGGTCGTGGAGGTGGACGCCGATCGACGCGATGTGGTCGTAGTGGGCGACGCGGTCCGAGAACGCCGGCCCCGCCCCGGGGAGCCACTGGGCGCCGAAGGAGAGCGGCGTGAAGGTGGCCTCGAGCAGGATGCCCTCGGGCTGCCACTGGTCCACGTAGTAGCTCTGCATGACGCCGTCCCAGCCCCGCACTTCCTCCTCGTAGCGGGCGCCGATCCAGGCCGCCGGATGGATGTGGAGGTGGCGGCCGAGCGCGGGATGGTGGATGCCCGAGCGCAGCAGCAGCTCCGGCGTTCCAAAGGCTCCGCCGGCGCTGATCACCGTCTTTGCCCGGACCCGCCAGTCCCGGCCGGGGGCCGGTCGACCGTTCCGGGAGAGCTCCTGTGAAGCGGTGGTCGGCATCCCGGCGCGGCAGGCGAGCCCGATCGCTCTGCTGTCCTCCGTGAGCACCCTCTGTACCTGGACTCCCGCTCGCACGCGCGCCCCCGCCGCGACGGCGCGGGGGAGGTAGGAGACGTGGGCGGCCCGCTTCGCGTCCAGGCGACAACCGAGCGGGCAGGAGCTGCACTGCACGCAGCGCCCGGCGTTTCGGCTGATCGGCCCGCCGCTCGCTCCCAGGGCCCGCGCCCCCTCGGCGCAGAGCTGGCCGTTGCGGCCGAGGGTGTCGAGGTCGAGCGGCGTTACCGCGAGCGTCTCCTCGGCCTCCTCGTAGAGCGGATCGAGCTCGGCCGCCCAATCGATGCCCTCCCGCTCCCGCCAGTCCGCGAGGACCTCGTCGGGGGCACGGAAGCAGGTGCCGGAGTTGATCACCGTAGTCCCGCCGACCGTTCGCCCGACCGGGACCGGGATCGCGGGCTTGCCGGAGGCGATCGTCATTCCGCCGTCGCGGTAGAGCAGCGGCAGCCCCTCCAGTGTGTCGGTCGGGTAGCTCTCGCGGTCCACGTAGGGGCCCGCCTCGAGGACCGTCACGTCGAGCCCCGCCTCGGCGAGAACAGCCGCGGCGGCAGCGCCACCCGCCCCCGACCCCACGATCGCAACGTCGCAGTCCTCTCCCTCGCCGCGAGGCTCGAGGTCTCCGAGATGGGTGGAGGGCGGCAAAGCGTCATCGGCGACCGCGCAGCGGGCCTCGAAGCCGACCGCAACCCGGACCCGCTCGTCCCGCGCCCAGCCGACCATCGCGAGCAGCTTGGCCAGCAGGAGCAGGTCGCGGTAGACGGAGAACCGCGAGCCCTCCATCTTCGCCATGTACTGGCCGCGTGCCTCGACGCTCATCCGCGAGAACCGCCAGGGGAAGGGCAGCCACTCGAAGGTCCGAAGCGCGAGCCGGACTACCTGCACCGTGCGGGCGGGCAACTTGGATAGGAATCGCGCGAGCGGCTCGGCGACCGGCACCTCGGACTCGGCCGCCGGAAGGCCGTCATCGCCAGGGGCGATGGCCTCCGCGATCGCTCGCAGAGTGCGCAGCTCGGCGGCCCTCAGCCCCGGCGGGCGCCTTCAGGGTGGCGCAGCAGGAGAGCCGACCCGGCCCGCCAGGCTCCAGAGCAGCAGGGAGGCGAAGACGAGCGAGCCGTCGACGATCCCGTTGAGGAGATACGCGAATACGTCGTCCTCGATGAAGAAGACGAACGAGGTGATCGAGGAGGCCGCCTTGCCGGCCGCCAGCGCGAGGATCATCGGCCGGTAGCGGACGACGTCGGTGGACGCGATCCAGGCGAGGAACGTGATCACCACCATGTAGGCGAAGCCCAGTGAGAGCCAGAGCCGCTCGTCGGTCTTGGGCGCGGGGGTGTCGAACCCGAGATGGCCGCCGAGCTCTGTGAGCCGGGCGAGCGTGCCGTCCGGCCAGGCGATGAAGAAGAAGCCGGTGATGGCGAATCCGATCGCCATCAGGCGCAGGTTGAGGACGACGAACCGCTCGGCTTTCTCCCCCGTCATCGCCGCGGCATCCTATGGAACGCCTCGGCGCGCGGGTCCGGTCGCGCGACCGGCGTACCTATGATCCCGTGAGTGATCGATCGCGACCAAGTTCTCCATGTGGCCAAGCTCGCGCGCCTCAACCTGTCGCAGGAAGAGGTCGAGAGGATGGCCAGCGAGCTCTCCGGCATCCTCGACCACGTCGAGCACATCAACGAGCTCGATCTCGACGACGTCGAGCCGACTTCGCACGTGGTCGCGGTCGAGAACGTGCTGAGGCCGGACGAGGCCCGGCCGAGCTGGCCGCAGGAGGACGTGCTGGAGCCGGCGCCCGATCCCGCCTCAGGTGCCTTCCGCGTCCCCTCGCCGCAGGCGTAGATGGCCGAGCTGATCGAGCTGACCGTCGCCCAGGCGGCCGAGCGGATCCGCTCGGGGGAGCTCTCGGCGGACGAGTACTTCGACGCCTGGCGCGAACGGGCAGCCAGCGACTCGCTGAACGCCTACCTGTGGACTGCGGAGGAGGCCGAGCAGGCGGGCGAGGGGTCCCTCGCTGGCATTCCGGTAGCCGTCAAGGACATCTTCTGCACCGAGGGAATCCCGACCACCGCCGCGTCGCGAATCCTCGAGGGCTACCGGCCGCCGTACACGGCCACCGCCGTCCGGAAACTGCGGGAGGCCGGCGCACGGGTACTGGGCAAGACCAACATGGACGAGTTCGCGATGGGATCCTCGAACGAGAACTCCGGCTACGGCCCCGTGCTCAACCCGTGGGACTCGGGTCGCGTCCCAGGCGGCTCCTCCGGCGGCAGCGCCGCCGGCGTGGCGGGCCGTCTCGCGCCCTGCGCGATCGGGACCGACACCGGAGGCTCCATCCGCCAGCCCGCGGCGCTCTGCGGGATCGTGGGCATGAAGCCCACCTATGGCGCGGTCTCGCGCTACGGGATGATCGCCTTCGCATCCTCGCTGGACCAATGCGGACCGCTCACCCACGACGTCACCGACGCCGCGCTGATCCTCCAGGCCATCCAGGGCCGCGACCCCTGCGACTCCACCTCGATCGGCATCGACGGCGGGATCGACCTGCCGAGCCGCGAGGACCTCGGGGGTCTCCGCTTCGGGGTCCCGCGGGAGCTCGCCTCGGAGGCGGAGGGGATCGAATCGGGCGTCCGGGAGGTCTTCGAGCGCACCGTCGAACTGATCGAGGAGCTCGGCGGAGAGGTCTCGGAGACCGAGCTGCCGCACGCCCCGCATGGCATCTCGGCCTATTACGTACTGGCGCCGGCCGAGGCCTCCGCGAACCTCGCCCGCTTCGACGGTGTCCGCTACGGCCTGCGGGTCGACGGCCAGGACCTGACGGAGATGTACGAAGACACCCGTGCCGAGGGGTTCGGCGCCGAGGTGAAGCGGCGCATCATGCTCGGCACCTACGCGCTCTCCTCCGGCTACTACGAGGCCTACTATGGGCGGGCCCAGCGCGTGCGCACCAAGATCGCCGAGGACTTCTCCAAGGCGTTCGAGCGCTTCGACTTCGTCGTCACGCCCACCTCGCCGACGGTCGCCTTCAAGCTCGGCGCCAAGACCGACGACCCGCTGGCGATGTACATGAACGACTACTGCACGGTGCCGATGCCGCTGGCGGGGATCCCGGCGATCTCCATTCCCGCCGGCACCGCGCAGCCCGACGGCGGCGGACCCGAGCTGCCCGTCGGCTTCCAGATCGCCGGACCTGCCTTCTCGGACTCGGCGATGCTGGACGCGGCCTACGCCCTCGAGCGGGCGATCGGATTCCGCCGCGATGGGGGCGACGCATGAGGCGCGAGCCGGCGCTCACCGACGAGCAGTTCCGCGAGGCGGTTCAGGAGGCGCTCGACTCGCTGCCGGACGGCATCGCCTCGAAGCTCGACAACGTCGCGGTGATCGTCGAGGACCGCCACCCCAGCGGGAGGCTGCTCGGCCTCTTCGACCCGAGGGGCGGCCTGCAGCGGATCATCATCTACCGCGAGCTCCACCCCGACGCCGAGCAGGTGAAGCAGACGGTCCTGCACGAGGTCGGCCACTACTTCGGGGCGGACGAGGCGACGGTCAGGGGGTGGGGCCTGTGAGCTCCGCTGATGCGAGGGTGCGCGACAGCGCAACCCGTGATCTGTGGGAGCCCGTGATCGGGCTGGAGATTCACGTCCAGCTCTCCACCAAGACGAAGATGTTCTGCGGCTGTTCGACCTCCTACGGAGACGAGCCGAATACCCACACCTGTCCCGTCTGCCTCGGACACCCCGGCACGCTCCCGACCACCAACGAGCAGGCGATCGGCTACGCGCTCATGATCGCGGCGGCGCTCGAGTGCGAGGTGCCGCCGCGCTCCATCTTCCACCGCAAGCAGTACTTCTATCCCGACCAGGCGAAGAACTACCAGATCAGTCAGTACGACGAGCCCATTGCGACCAATGGCCGGCTCGGTGACGTCCGCATCCATCGTGCCCACCTCGAGGAGGACACGGCGAAGATGGTCCACGTCGGCGAGTCGGGCCGGATCCACGGCTCGAGCGCGTCGCTGGTCGACTTCAACCGCGCCGGCACGCCGCTGATCGAGATCGTCACCGAGCCGGACCTGCGCTCGGCCAACGAGGCGCGCGAGTGGGCGCAGCTGCTGCGCACCACGATCCGCCAGCTCGCGGTCTCGGATGTGAACATGGAGGAGGGATCGCTGCGGGTCGACGCCAACGTCTCGATCCGCCCCGCGGGCTCAGATCGGCTCGGCACCAAGACCGAGCTCAAGAACATGAACAGCTTCCGCTTCCTCGAGCGCGGGATCGATGCCGAGCTCGCCCGCCAGCGCGGGCTGCTCGAGGGCGGGGAGGAGGTCGTCCAGGACACCCTCCACTTCCACCCGGAGGACGGCTCCCTGACGCCCCTGCGCTCCAAGGAGTACGCACACGACTATCGCTACTTCCCGGAGCCGGATCTCGTCCCGGTGGTGCCGACCGAGCAGATGCTCGCCGAGGCGCGGGAGTCGCTGCCGGAGCTCCCGGCGGCGCGCCGCGAGCGCTACCTGACCGAGGTCGGCCTCTCCGAGGAGGCTGCCACGACCCTCGCCTTCCAGTCCGAGTACGGCGAGTTCTTCGAACGCGCGGTCGCGACCGCTGACGGGGCTCCCGCGAGGGCGATCGCCAACTGGATCACTGGGGAGCTGGTCGCGGTGCTGCGCCAGGCCGGAGCCGAGGACGATCCGCTCGCCTCCAAGGCGACGCCCGAGTCCGTAGCGGCCTTGGCCGGGCTGGTCGAGTCGAAGTCGATCTCGCACGGCTCGGGCAAGCAGGTGCTGGAGAGGCTGGTCGCGGAGGGAGGCGATCCGGCGGAGATCGTCCAGCGCGAGGGATTGGCGCAGATCTCCGACTCCTCGGAGCTGGAGGCGATCGTCGACCGCGCCATCGAGTCGGAGGCGCAGGCCGCCGAGCAGGTCCGGCAGGGCAACCAGAAGGCGATCGGGCGGATCGTCGGCGCCGTGATGAAGGAGACCAAGGGCCGGGCCGACGGCGGGGCCGTCACCAAGCTGATCAACGAGCGGCTCTAGCAGCATGGCCGGCGCGCCCTACGTGATCGTCGCCCTTCTCTCGGGCATCGCCACTGGCCTGATCGGCCGGGCCAAGGGCAGCTCGTTCTTCATCTGGTCGCTGGTCGGACTGGTGCTGCCGATCCTGGGCCTGGTCGCGGTCGTGCTCTATCGCGGCGAGAACGAGGAGCCCGAGCGCCGCTGCCCGACCTGCAACAAGATCCTGAAGCTCCATGTGCAGGTCTGCCCCCGATGCGGCACCGACCTCTACCTGCCCGACCCTGCTGAGGTGCGCCCAGGCCCAGCGGACCGCTAGCGGAGCCAGGTCCGGACGATCGCGTTCGCGAAGCCTAGGCCGTAGCGCATCACCGCGGGCTTCTTCGAGTGACCGTGGATGCGCTTGGCGACGGTCACCGGAACCTCCTTCGCCGGGATCCCCCGCTTGATCGCCTCGATCAGGAACTCGGAGGTGTGGAACTGCTCCTGGCGCAGCACGAGCTGGGGGAGAACGGTGGTCCGGACGGCGCGATAGCCATTCGAGCAGTCGGAGACCCGCGTGCGGGTGATGAAGGAGACGAGGTTGTTGAAGAACACAATGCCGAATTCGCGCGAGCGCGAATTCGGGTCCGCGCTACCCAAGACGCGCGAGCCGTGGGCAACGTCGACCTCGTCGTCGAGGACCGGCTTCACCAGGCGCTCCATCTCGCTGGGGAGGTGCTGGCCGTCCGCGTCGAGCGTGACCACGACGAGGGCCCCCGACTCCGCCATCAGGCGATAGCCCGTCCGCAGCGCAGCGCCGCCGCCGCGGTTGATCACATGGCGGGCCACGATCGCTCCCGCCTTGGCCGCCTCCTCGCTGGTGTCGTCGCGCGAGCCGTCGTCGACCACGAGGACGGCCGTGGGCTCGCCGCACACCTCGGGCGGGATCTGCCTGATCACGTCGCCCACGCTCTCCGCCTCGTTGTAGGCAGGGACCACGACCGCGACCTTGTCGCGGAATCGCTCCGGGAGCTTCGCCTCGCGGAACTCCTCCCAGGCGAGCCCCTCGAGTAGCGCCGAGAGCTGCTGGTTCACCCGGGCGCTCTCGGTGAGGGCCCGGAGCACGAGTATGAAGAGGATGACGATCGCGAAGACCGCGAGGCCGAGGATGCGCCCGCCGTTGCCGCGCTCGAAGGAGAAGGCCGAGAGCAGCCCGTTGAGCAGCTCCGTGCCCGACACGATCGCCAGCGCGATCCCGCCGAAGATCGCCAGAAGCACGGCCCCGTTCGAGAGGGTCTGGCGCCGCCAGACGGCGTAGGCGATCAGCAGGACGGCGACGACCAGGCCGAACGCGCGAAGCGCGGTCAGCTCCTCCGGGAACAGGGAAGCGAGGACCAGGACGGTCAAGGCGGCGGCCAGAATAGCTCGCTACCCTGCCGCGACCATGCGCGTCCTCATCCTCGGGGGCGACGGCTATCTCGGCTGGCCGACGGCGATGCGCTTCTCCGCCCGCGGGCACGAGGTCTCCGTTGTCGACAATTTCTCCCGGCGTACGTGGCACAAGGACCACGGCACCGACTCATTGACGGCGATTCGCTCGCTCGAGGAGCGGATCTCGGCCTGGAGCGAGGTGTCGGGCAACGAGATCGCCTCATACGTCGGCGCGATCGAGGATCCCGAGTTCCTCGAGCGGGTGATCGTCGAGACCCGCCCCGAGGCCGTGATCCACTACGGCGAGCAGCCGTCGGCGCCGTTCTCGATGGCGAACCGCGAGCAGGCCGTCGAGACGCAGTACACGAACGTGATCGGGACGCTCAACCTGCTCTTCTTCCTGCGCGACCACGCACCGGACTGTCACCTGGTCAAGCTCGGGACGATGGGGGAGTACGGGACCCCCAACATCGACATCGAGGAGGGGTTCATCGAGATCGAGCACAAGGGTCGCAAGGACACGCTGCCCTTCCCGAAGATGCCCGGCTCGCTCTACCACCTCTCCAAGGTCCACGACTCCCACAACATTCACTTCGCCTGCCGGGTCTGGGGCCTGCGCTCGACCGATCTCAACCAGGGTGTCGTCTACGGGATCGAGACCGATGAGACCGTGCAGGACGAGCGGCTCTGCACTCGCTTCGACTACGACGAGTGGTTCGGCACCGTGCTCAACCGCTTCTGCGTCCAGGCGGTGATCGGCCACCCGCTCACCGTGTACGGCAGGGGCGGCCAGACCCGCGGCTTTCTCAACATCCGCGACACGCTTCAGTGCGTCGAGCTGGCGGTCGAGAACCCGGCCGACGCCGGCGAGTACCGGGTCTTCAACCAGTTCACGGAGTCCTTCTCGGTGAGCCAGCTCGCCGAGCTGGTGCGGCGGTCGGCGAGCGAGCTGGGGATCGAGGTCGAGATCGATCACGTCGAGAACCCCCGCGTCGAGCTCGAGGAGCACTACTACAACCCGGTGCACACCAAGCTGCTCGACCTCGGTCTAGAGCCGAGCCACCTCGGCGACGAGCTGGTCCGCTCGATGCTCAACACCATCGGACGCCACCGCGACCGGGTGATCGACGCCGCGATCGACCCGCGGACGCAGTGGAAGCCCCAGCACCAGCCCGCTCCCGCCGGCTGACCTCCGCCGAACGTCCCGCGCTTGTCCCTGGAGGGGGTGCTCCGGGACTTTCGCGATGTTTTGGTTTCGCGCCTGCTGAGGGCGCTTGGCTACCATCGGCCCATGCGCGCGGCTGACGCACTGATGGAGGCCCTCAAGGCCGAGGGCGTTCGACACATCTTCGGCATCCCCGGCGGGGCCAACCTGCCGATCTACGACGCCGTCCACGACGCGGACATCACTCACATCCAGGCGCGGCACGAGCAGGGGGCGGGCCACATGGCCGAGGGTTACGCCAAGGCCTCGGGCAAGGTCGGCGTCGCCTTCGCGACCTCCGGGCCGGGCGCGACGAACCTGGTCACCCCGATCGCCGACGCGATCATGGATTCGGTTCCGACCGTCTTCGTCACCGGCCAGGTCCGGACCGAGCTG
>DATFPJ010000024.1:0-4447 GCA_035264865.1 Solirubrobacterales bacterium | reverse complement strand
CTGCCGCGGGATGACCGCCTGGGAGTTCAAGCCGTTCGTCGAGGAGCACCCCGACGTGGCCTGGTCGCTGCTGCAGCAGCTCGTCGCCCGCCTGCGCGAAGCCGAGTCCCGCTAGTCCGCTACTCGGCGGGGAGCGTCGCGCCGAGTCGCTCGAACGTCTGCATCGCTTCCTCCCGCTCTTCTCCTCCGAGCAGCCAGCCGCTGCGCGCCGCCTGGAAGGGACACCCCATCTGCTCGAAGCGCTCCAGGGACTGGCGGATCAGTGAGTCGTCCGAGTAGTGCAGGCCCCTGGCGCGCAGCAGGATCCCGTGCGCGTAGCGGTCTTGCCCGATCCGGGGCTCGGCCCAGGCGATCGCCTCGCCGGCGTCGTCGCGACCGGCGCGGACGAACGCCTCCGCGCGGCTGGCGGCATAGGTCGCGGTCCACTGGCTGCCGGCGACCGGGTCCGATCCGATCGAGACGGCGTCCGCAAAGCGGCCGCGGTGGATCTCGAGGTCGACGCCGAACATGTGGACGCCGCACCTCTGCTCCGGGTCCTTGTGGCTGAGGTTGTGCGCATGGGCCATCCAGTCGTCGGCCGCTGCCTCATCGCCCCGGTAGCCGAATGCCGCGCCGGTGCACGCCGCGGGCGTGGCGAACGCCCCCATCGGTGGCCGCCCCGCCTCCTCCCAGGCCTTCCGCGCGCCCTCGCCCAGCTCGATCGCCCGGTCCCAGTTGCCCAGGAAGAAGTTGGGCATCAACTCGCGCTGGTACTCGGCCATCTCGACGCCACGGGCGCGATCGACCTCTGCTCCGCGCTTCGCGTAGGTGAGCGCCTCCTCGAACTCGCCGACCTGGATCAGGCAGAGCACCATCATGTGGAGCGCGTCCGAGATCTCCACGTCGAGGGCGTGGGAGCGCGGGGCGGCGTCGAGCAGCTGGAGCCGCTCGCGGGTGTGCTCGACGGCATCGAGCTGCCTCCCCTGAAGCCAGTCGCTGGCGGTGGCGGCGTCGAGGGCGTTCTGGAGCAGCTGGCGGTCGTCGGCGCGGCGCGCGAGCTCGAGTCCCTCCTGCGCCGGCTTCGCCATCGCCTCGGGGTCCTTGCTCATCCAGGCGAGCCAGGCATCGTCGAGGCGCAGCCGGGCGCAGGTGACGAGGTCGTCGTCTGACGCGAGCTCGTGCCCGCGCTTCAACAGCGCGCTGAGCTCCGTGACGGGCGGATCCCCGGCGATCCCGTGCATCCTCGCCCCGATCTCGACGCTGCGGGCGTAGGCGGCGGCCGCACGGTCCGTGTCGTCGGCGGCTTCGGCGGCCTGCGCGGCCTCCCGGAAGAGGCGCATGCCGAGATCGCCCCGCCAGCCTCGCAGCGCGACCTCACCGGCGGCGACCAGCGCCTCATAGCGCTCTACCCCGTCGTCTGCGAGCCGGGCCGCGTCTTCGTAGAGCTGGCGCCCGCGGGCGGCGGCACCGCGGCGGACCGCCGCATCGGCGGCCGTCACCAGCGCGTCACGCGCGGCGCGGCGCCGTTCGTCGCTCGGATCGAGCTCATGTGCGTGGTCGAGGTGGTACGCGATCAGCTCCGGCCGCTCAGCGAATTCGTCACGGGCGCGGAGCGCCTCGACTGCGCGCTCGTGGAGCATCGCCCGCTCCCGCCGGGGCAGCGAGTTGTAGGCGACCTCCCGGATCAGCTGATGGCGGAAGACGTAGTGACCGGCCTCCGATCCGGGGCGCTCCTGGATCAGCGCCCGCCGCCGTAGCGACCAGAGCCAGTCGGTGGGATCGGCGCCGAGCAGGTCCCCGAGAGGCCCCTGGGAGAAGGTGTGCCCGAGGACCGCGGCGTACTGGAGCGCCCGCTTCTCGTCCGGGGGCAGCTGGTCGATCCGAGCGGCGATCGCCGCCTGCACCGTGTCGGGAAGCGACGCGGCGGCCCCATCCGCGCCGCCCTCGCCGATTCTCCGCGAGACCTCCTCGGTGAAGAAGGGATTGCCGCCGGCGGCGTCCGCGATGCGCGACGCCTCGGCCCGCCGATCCTGCGGCAGGAGCATTTCCGCGAGGCGCGTCGCCGCGTCGCGGTCGAGCGGCAGCAGCTCCAGCTGTGTGTTGTTGCGCGCCGCGCGGCCGAACTGTGGGCGGTGCTCGGCGAGCTCCGGCCGGCTGGTGCAGAGCACCAGAACCGGGGCGTCGTGAATCCCGTAGGCGACGTCCTCGAGGAGCTCGAGGGTTCCCTCGTCCGCCCAGTGGGCGTCGTCCACCCCGATCGCGAGGGGGCGGTCGTTCGCGAGCAGCGCGACGAACCGGCGCCAGGCGCGGCCGAGCTCCTCCTCGGCATCGCAGTCGGGGGCGCCGCGGATGGCGACGGTCAGCCCGGTGGCGATCTGGTCGGCGTCAGTCGCTCCGAGGCCGGCGAGCTTCCCCGCGAGTGCGGCCTCGACGTCGTCCGGCGGCGCGTCGGTTGAGAGCCCGGCGGCATCGCGCAGGATCTCGCCGAGCGCCCAGAAGGCGATGCCCTCGCCATAGGGAGGACTGCGGCCAACCATCGTGCGCCATGGGTCCGGGTCGGAGCGGAGCTCGCGGAAGAGCTCGGCCCCCAGGCGGGTCTTGCCGATGCCCGCTTCTCCGATCACCGTGACGAGCTGCGGCAGGCGCTCGCGGGCCGCCCGGCGCGCGATCAGCCGCAGCATGTCCAGGTCATCGTCCCTGCCGAGGAGCGGGACGCCCGACTGCATGGTCTCCGGCTCGACCGCGATCGCCCGGTAGGCGCCAAGGGCTCCGGGGATCCCCTTTGCCTCGACCGCGCCATTGGGCTCGAGCTGTGCCCGCCGGCAGGCGCGCGCGGTCCGCTCGCCGACTAGAACCTCGCCCGGAGCGGCCGCCTGCTGGAGGCGCGCCGCGACGTTCACGGCCTCACCTGTCACCCGCAGATTCCCGGCCTCCGGAACCGAGAGGATCTCGCCGGTCTCGATCCCGATCCGCACAGCGAGCCCTCCGTCGAGCTCGCCGACCCGCCGGGCCACCTCGAGACCCGCCGCGATCGCGCGGTCGGGATCGTCGCCGTGGGCGACCGGTGCGCCGAAGACCGCCATCACGGCGTCACCGATGTACTTCTCGACCGTCCCGCCGTGCTGCTCGAGGGCGTTCCGGGCCTCCTCGAAGAAGGGCTCGAGCCGTCCCCTGATCTCCTCCGGGTCCCGGCCCGCCGCGAGCTCGGTCGAGCCGACCAGATCGGCGAACAGCATCGTCGCGATCTTCCGCTCTCCACCGGAAGGGCTCATCGAATTGAAGATAACGGCGGGCCCCGGCGACTGGATTGCATCGGGGCCGCCCGCCCGCCCGGCGGGCAGCGCCGCGCCGGTACTCGACGTCGTTTGGCCTATGCAGCCTGAGGCTGGGGGTCTGGGCGCACGATCACCGTGTCGGCGATCTCGGGGACCTCGTCGGCGGGCATGTCAACCCGCTTCGCGTGCTCCTTCACCTTGTCGATGCTCGATGCCTGGTAGATGCAGATCATTCCCAGGGTGCGGCCCTCTTCCTTGATCACGTGGCGCGGCGGCGGCCGTGTTCGTTACGCCGGGCCAAGCTGATGCCGGTGAAGCTGCGCAGATAGCATCGCCCGCCCGATGGCGAAGATCAAGGTCAAGAACCCGATCGTCGAGCTCGACGGCGACGAGATGACCCGGATCCTCTGGGCCTTCATCAAGGAGAAGCTGATCCTGCCCTACCTGGACGTCGAGCTCGTGTACTTCGACCTCGGCATCGAGAACCGGGACGCCACAGAGGACCAGATCACGGTCGACGCCGCGAACGCGATCAAGGAACACGGCGTCGGCGTCAAGTGCGCGACGATCACGCCGGACGAGGCGCGGGTCGAGGAGTTCGGACTCAAGGAGATGTACCGCTCGCCCAACGGGACGATCCGCAACATCCTCGGCGGCGTCATCTTCCGCGAGCCGATCGTGATCTCGAACGTGCCGCGGCTGGTCCCGGGATGGACGAAACCGATCGTGATCGGCCGCCATGCGTTCGGCGACCAGTACCGCGCCACGGACCTGGTCGTCCCCGGCGAGGGCGAGCTCACCCTCACCTATACGCCCAAGGACGGCGGCGAGCCGACGGAGCTCGACGTCTACGACTTTCCCGGCGGCGGGGTGGCGCTCGCGATGTACAACCTCGACGACTCGATCCGGGACTTCGCCCGGGCCTCCTTCCGCTACGGCCTCGACCGCGGGTACCCGGTCTACATGTCGACCAAGAACACGATCCTGAAGCGCTATGACGGTCGCTTCAAGGACCTCTTCCAGGAGGTTTTCGACGCCGAGTTCAAGGACGCGTTCGAGGCCAACGACCTCACCTACGAGCACCGGCTGATCGACGACATGGTCGCCGCGGCGCTCAAGTGGGAGGGCGGCTACGTCTGGGCCTGCAAGAACTACGACGGCGACGTGCAGTCGGACACGGTCGCGCAGGGCTT
>DATFPJ010000023.1:0-2992 GCA_035264865.1 Solirubrobacterales bacterium | reverse complement strand
GCTCGCCACCTCCGCCCCGACGCCGCAGGAGCGTGTGGCCTCGTGAGCGACGAGCACCTTGCCGGTCTTGCGCGCACTCGCGAGGATCGCGTCAGTGTCGAGCGGAGCGAGGGTGCGGAGGTCGATCACCTCGATGTCCTCGTCCAGCTCATCCGCCGCCTGCAGCGCGAGCGGCACCGAGGAGCCGTAGGCGATCACGCTCAGCTCGCCGCCCTCTCGCGCCACCCGCGCCTCGCCGAGGGGAACGGCATGGTCCCCCTCGGGGACCTCGCCCTTGACGTGGCGGTAGAGACCCTTGTGCTCCAGGAAGCAGACCGGGTTCGGGTCCCGGATCGCGCTCACCAGCAGGCCCTTGGCGTCGTCCGCGGTGGCCGGAGCGACCACCTTGAGCCCCGGCGCCTGCAGGAACCAGGCCTCCGGGTTCTGGGAGTGGAACGGCCCGCCGGAGAAGCCGCCACCAGAGGGCAGCCGGACCACCATCGGGACCGATACGCCCTGGCGGTAGTGCAGCTTCCCAGCGACGTTGACCAGCTGGTCGACGCCGCAGGAGATGAAGTCGGCGAACTGCATCTCCGCGACCGGCTTCATCCCCTCGATGGCTGCGCCGATCGAGGCGCCGACGATCATGTTCTCCGCCAGCGGCGTGTCGAGGACGCGATCGGCGCCGAACTCCTCGATGAACCCGGCGGTCACCTTGAAGGCGCCGCCGAACTCCCCGATGTCCTCGCCGAGGCAGAAGACCGACTCGTCGCGGCGCATCTCCTCTCGCAAGCCGTCGCTGATCGCCTGGAGGTAGGTCATCTCCGCCATCACGCGACCCTCCGCTCTCCGGCCGCCGTGCGCTTGCCGTTGGTGTGGGCGGAATCCCCGGGCTCGCTCCAGAACGACCAGGGCGCCTTGCCGTCGCCGAGCGGCTCCCAGCGGTTCGCGTAGACACCGTCTGTGGCGGTCGCCGGATCCGGCATCGGCGAGGCGACCGCGCGATCGGCGCACTCGTCCACGTAGGACTGCACGGATGCGCGGATCTCGTCGAGCTCGCCCTGATCGAAGGCGTGTTCCGCCACGAGCGCCCGCTCGTAGCGGTCGATCGGGTCGCGCTTCGCCCACTCCTCGAGCATCTCGTCCGGCACATAGCTCATGTCGTCATGGGCGCCATGGCCGTGCATGCGCATCGTCTGGCACTCGATCAGGGTCGGTCCGTCCCCACCCCGCGCGCGCTCGGCCGCGACGCGGGAGACCTCGAAGACGGCCTCCACGTCATTGCCGTCGACGCTCACGCCGGGGAAGCCGTAGCTCTTCGCCCGCAGAACCGGGTCCACGGCGAACTCGAGGTCGTTGGGGGTCGAGTACGCGAACTGGTTGTTCTCGAGCACGAAGACCACCGGCAGGCGGTGGATGCCGGCGAAGTTCATCGCCTCGTGCCATTGGCCGTTGGCGGTCGAGCCCTCGCCGAAGAAGGTCATGGCGATCCGGGGCTCACGCCTCATCTTGAAGGCGAGCGCCATCCCGCAGGCCACCTGGGCCATGTCGGGCAGCATGCTGACCATCCCGACGCAGCCGAGCCCGCGGTCGCCGAAGTGCATGTTCCCGTCGCGACCGCCGGTGACACCGTCGGCGCGGCCCATGTAGTTGGCGAGGTAGCGGTCCGGGGTGACCCCCCGAACGAAATGAGCCCCGAGGTCGCGGTGCAGTATGCACATCCGATCCCGGGGCCCGAGGGCGAAGGCGGCGCCGACGCAGACTGCCTCCTGTCCACACCCGTCATAGAAGGAGCCGGGCACCTTGCCCTGCTTGTAGAGACTTAGCCCTCGCTCCTCCGAGATTCGCTGGAGCAGCATGTAGCGCAGGAGCAGGGCCCGGTCCTCGCGCGTCAGGGCATCCGTACCCGCGCGTTCCGGCGAGCGACTCGGGCTCGCGGCTTCGAGCTTCATATGCGGTCCGCCTTTCTTCCTGCCCGCCCTCGGGATCGCCTCCGGCGAGCTGTCTGTGCGGCTCCGGGATCAACCGGGGCGCCGCTTTACGGACTTCGGAAGGCGAGGGATCAACCTCTCCTCCCTATGTGATGATCGGATCATACCCCCGGCCTGGGGCAGAAAACAGGGGGCCTGGACGGGACGCGGCGGAACTAGAGCGCGAGCCCGAGCGGCGAGGTGAGCAGCTCCCGGACCCGTGCCAGGAACTGGGCACCGTCGGCGCCGTAGAGGATGCGGTGATCGCAGGCCAGCGTGACTCCCATCAGCTGGCGGGGCTCGATCGCCCCGGAGTCGGTCACCACGGGCTTGGCCTTCAGCTCCCCGACCGCCAGGATGCCGGCCTGGGGTGTGTTGATCACGGCGTGGAAGTTGGAGATCCCGTACATGCCGAGGTTGGAGACGGTGAAGGTGCCGCCCGAGAGCTCGGGCGGGGTGATCGATCCGTCGCGAACGCGCGCGGCGAGAGCCCGCGTCTCGCTGGCGATCTGGCGCAGGCCCTTGCGGTCCGCGTCGAAGACGGTGGGGACGACGAGCGCGTCCTGCGCGGCCACCGCCACCCCGACGTTGACCCGCGAGTAGAGCTCGATCTTGCCGTCGCGGTAGGCGCCGTTCGCCCGGGGGAAATCCCGAAGGGCGAGCGCGCAGGCCTTGACCACCATGTCGTTGAAGGTCGGGACGACATCAGGCGCGCCCTCCTCCGCTTCGCGTCCGGGGGCCGCTTTGGCCATCTCTTTGAGCTTTCTTCTTCCCTCGACCGCCGCCGTCATGTCGATCTCGGCCTGCAGGTAGAAATGGGGCGCCGTCGCCTACGACTCGGCCATCCGCCGGGCGACGGTCTGCTGGAGCTTGGTGAGCTCGACCACCTCGACCTGCCCCTTGGCGGTCTCGGGCTTCTCGGCGGCGCCGGGGGTCGGCCCCGCCGGCTCGGCAGGCGGCTGCGGCGCGACGCCAGGCGCCGCTGGAGCTGCAACCCCTGCGGCGAGCGCCTGCTCGACGTCCTTCTTGACGATCCGCCCGCC
>DATFPJ010000022.1:0-12513 GCA_035264865.1 Solirubrobacterales bacterium | reverse complement strand
TCGAACCCCTGTCTGACGAGGTTGACGCGGTCGATCTCCATCCGGCCGGTGAGGAAGCTAGTCGTTCCCCTGGGCCGATACAAGCGCCTACTCCACGGCGGCGGCCGCGTAGTCCGCGAGCGCCATCACGGTGAGCTGCGGATTGACCGTCACCGAGGACGGGAAGACGCTCGCGTCGCAGACGTAGACGTTCTCCAGGCCGTGGACCCTGAAGCGCTCGTCGACCACTCCCTTGGCCGGGTCTCGGCTGATCGCGTTCCCGCCCTGCGGGTGCGAGGTGTGCAGGCCGATGTCGGTGTTGTCGCGAACCAGCTCATCGAGCTCATCGACCTGCTCGAGCGAGGTGTAGGAGCGGGAGGCGAAGGTCATCGGCATCACGCGGAGCGCGCCGCTGGCGAAGTGGATGCGGGCGGCGAGCTTGGTTCCCTTGATCAGCACCTTCAGATCCGCAGGGGCCGGGTCGTATTCCAGCTTCATGCCCTTGCCCCGGAAGCCGGGCTTCACCGTCGCATTTCTCTCCGACCCGACCACGACCCCGATGCAGCTCAGGTGCGTGTACCGGCGCATGTTCTCGTAGTGGGCTGAGAACCAGCCCGGCATCAAAAGCGCCTGCGTCCCGACCGGGTTGAACCAGGACTCGAGGATCAGCTGATCCTCGCCCGGCGGCCGGAAGCCGTGGGTGATCTGCAGCCCATCGTAGGAGTGGAGCTCCTCCTCGAAGTCTGCGGTCAGCGGGGCGCCGACGTTGAAGGAGAGTCCCTTTCCGACCCGCTTCCCGCCCAGACCGCTGCGCTGCAGCAGCAGGCTCGAGGCGAGCGCGCCGCCCGAGACGACGACGGTATTGGCAGCGACCCTCACCCGGCGCCCGTCGGAGAGCCGGCAGCTCACCTCACGGGCCCGGCCGCCGCGCGTCTGGATCCGCTCCGCCAGGCACTCGCTGAAGATCCGGACCGCTCCGGGAAAGTCGCGCTGGGCCCGGGGCAGAATGTTGTCGAGGGCGGAGAGCTTCTTGCCCCACTGGCAGCCGATGTTGCAATAGCCCGACCCCAGGCAGTCCTTGATGTTGGCGTCGACCACGCCCCCGGCCCCATCCAGCCCGAGCCTCTCGATTCCCTCCGCCATCTTCGTGCCACCGGTCTGGAGGCGCTTGCTGTTGTCGGCCTGGCTGTAGACCGGCAGCCACTCTCGCAGGCGCGCGAACGATTGCATGAGGCGATCCTGGTCGAGCCCTGCCTCGAGCCCGTCGGGGTCGTTCCAGCGCCGCAGAGTCCGCGGCGGGATGTCGTAACAGACCCCGTTGTTGATGGTGGTGCTGCCGCCCACGCACTTGCCCTGCAGGACCTGGAAGCGGGTGTCTGTCGAGAGCTGGAGGCCGCCGTCTGCAAACAGGTTGGAGAACTGAACGCGCTCGTCCTCCGTGAAGTCGCGCGGGTCGACGTGCTTGCCTCCCTCCAGCACGACCACCTGACGGCCGCGCTCGGCGAGCCGGTAGGCGAGCACAGCGCCGGCGGCCCCACTCCCGACGATCGCAACGTCGGCGTTGATCCGTTCGGCATCGACCTCGTTCGGAGGATTCACGTCGAGGGTGGCGAGGGGGCCGGCCTTCTTGAGCGCCTTCGAGTAGCGCTTGCGCTGGGAGAACGGCACGTACCCGGTGGAAGGCGCCGAGCGCGGGTCGGCGTAGTAGCCGATGATCGCGAGCTGCTGGGCGGTGGAGAGGAACGTCTGGGTCAGCCGTCGCAGCGGGCCGGGCAGCCGTCGCTCCACCACGTCGGCGATGAAGCAGCGCTCGATGAACTCCAATCGCCGGTTCGGCTCCATCATCGAGAAGGGCGGTCGAAACCGAGCCATCGGATAGACGCTGAGGATCGAGAGCACGAGCTTCGACTTCCACTTCTCGTGGGCGGCGAACGAGTAGAGGTAGTCGTCGATTCCCGCCGCGACCTCGACAGGGGTAAGCGCCTCATCCGGGCCGATCACGAGCACCTCGGCCATCGCCATGGCCGTGGTGTGCTGATGCGGCCACAGGTACTTGAGGCGGTACCGCGCCTTGGCGGCCGAGTGGTAGAGCCAGAACAGGGTCGCGGCGACGAGCGTCGCGGCCGCCGCCCAGAGCAGCAGATAGAGGGTGGGGCTGATGCTCGTGCCGGCGGGCTGCCCGAAGGTGTGGGCATAGCTGTCGTGATTGCCGAGGGCGAGGACCAGCAGCAGAGCGGCGACGATCAGGACGTGCCCCAGGGCCACCAGCTGGGACATCCAGCCGTTTCGGCGCACGTCGCCGGCGGCGAGGAAGCAGAGGACGCAGAAGAGGCCGTCCTTCGCGAAGGAGTTGGCGACGAACGGGAACTCCGCGGAGCCGAACAGCCCGGCGATCGGGTAGATCAGCGCCTGGGCTAAGAAGAAGAGCGTGAAGAAGCGAAGCCAGAGCTCGAAGCGCCGCTCCTGAGGTGTCAGCTCGGGACGCTCCAACGCTCGACTAGCCGGGCTCGCAGGAGGCGTCAGCCGCCCCGGCCGTCCGCTCACCGCGGACGGTGCTCAGCGCCGCGTCGCGGTCGTAGTACTCGTGCACCTCGGTGCACTTCTGGTTCTCGTCGAAATGGAAGACCTGGATCACCCGGTCGGAGACCTCGAGGCCGCTGTGCTCGCCCCGTCCCTGCCGGCGGGCGACGACGACGATCATCTGCCCGGCGTCGATGATCTCCTCGATCAGGAAGTTGAGCTGCCCGACCGCGGCGCGCCACTGCGACCAGTACTGCTCGACGCCCGCCAGGCCCTCGTACGTGCCGGGATCCGGATCGTCGGGCGGCGTGATCCAGCGGACGTCCGGGTCCATGTGCTCGAGCACCCAGCCGCGATCGCCTTCATTCCAGGCCTCATAGCCCTTCTCCACGAGCTTGACGAGCTCTTCCGACACTCACTTCTCCCCAGTAGTGAGCATCCAGCCTATCCGGCTTCCGGACCCGCGAACAGGGGTCGCGGCCGGTCTGTTCAGAAGACCGCGGCCTCGTCCGGGTCGCCCTGCTCGCCCTCGTCCTCCCAGTCCGCGGGCTTCCCGAGGCTCGCGCCCTTCACGACCTTGAGCCCGAGCATCGCGCACTTCATGCGCGTGGCGGAGATGTCGATTCCGAGCAGCTCGAGGACGAACTCCTTGGGGAGCCCGAGGATCTCCTCGCGGGTCATGCCCTCGAGCTCGTCCGTGAGCAGGGAGGTGGCTGCGGTCGAGATGGCGCAGCCCTGCCCCTCGAACGAGACCTCGGTGACCCTGCCGTCGCCGTCGAGCTTCAGGAAGACGTGCTGTTCGTCGCCGCAGAACGGGTTCGAGTCCTCGAAGTCGAGGTCGAATTGCTCGAGCCGCCCGAAGTGGCGGGGGCGCTTGTAGTGCTCGAGGATCTGGTCGCGGTAGAGCTCATCCATGGCGCAAACCTAGAGCTCGAAGACGCGGCGGACGTCGAGCAGGCCCTCGATCAGCTGATCGACCTCGTCGCGGGTGTTGTAGACGGCGAGGCTCGCGCGGGTCGTGGCCGGGACGCCGAGGCGCTGCATCAGCACCTGGGCGCAGTGGTGCCCGGCCCGGACCGCGACGCCGTGACGGTCGAGGATCTCCGAGACGTCGTGGGCATGCACTCCGTCCATGGCGAAGGAGACGATCCCGCCGCGGTCATCGCCCGCTGGAGGGCCGAAGATCGTGAGGCCCGGGATCTCTGCGACCCGCTCGAGCGCGTACGAGGTGAGCTCCCCCTCGGCCGCATGCACCGCCGGCAGGCCGAGCTGTTCGAGCCAGCGGACGGCTGCCCCGAAGCCGATGGCCTCGCCGATCGCCGGGGTACCGCCCTCGAACTTCGCCGGCAGAGCCGCCCAGGTGATCAGCTCCTTGGAGACCTTCCGGATCATCGAGCCGCCGCCGATGAACGGCGGCATCTCCTCGAGCAGCTCGCGCCGTCCGAAGAGCGCGCCGATCCCGGTCGGGCCGTACATCTTGTGCGCGGTGATCGCGTAGAAGTCTGCGCCCAGCTCCGCCATGTCGAGCTCGAGCTTCGGTCCGGCCTGGGCCCCATCGACCACCAGCAGCGCGCCGGCGTCGTGCGCCATCCGCGCGATCTCGGCCACCGGGTTGATCGTGCCGAGAACGTTCGAGACGTGCGCGACGCAGACCAGCCTCGGCCCGCGCTCCAGGAGGGCGGCGAGCGCCTCCAGGTCGAGGCGTCCCTCGTCGGTGATCGGCGCCCAGTCGAGGTGGGCGCCCCGCTCCTGGGCAACCTGGTACCAGGGCACCACGTTCGAGTGATGCTCCATCTCCGTCACCACGATCCGGTCGCCCTCGCTGAGATTGGTCCGCCCCCAGGAGTAGGCGACGAGGTTGAGGGCCTCGGTCGCGTTCCGCACGAAGATCACCTCGCGGTGGTCGGCGCCGAGGTGGACGGCGACGGTCCGCCGAGCGTCCTCGTAGAGCACCGTCGCCTCCTCGGAGAGGGTGTGGACCCCGCGATGGACGTTGGCGTTCTGCTCGCGCCAGTAGCGGTCGAGCGTCTCGATCACCGCGAGCGGCTTCTCGGAGGTGGCGCCGTTGTCGAGGTAGGCCAGGGGATGCCCGTGGATCTCTCGGGCGAGGATCGGGAACTCCTCTCGGATCTCCTCGACGGAGCGCGGCAGGGATGGGGCTGTGGTCGCCGTCGACTCCATCACGCGCTGCGCTAGGCCGCAGCCCCCGCCGCGACCTCGTCCTTGATCCAGCCGTAGCCCTTCTCCTCGAGCTGCCCGACGAGCTCGGGGCCGCCCTCCTTGACGATGCGGCCGTCATAGAGGACATGGACCCGGTCCGGCTTGATCAGGTGGAGGATCCGCTGGTAGTGGGTGATGATCAGCACGCCCATGCCCGGGCCGGCGAACTTGTTGACGCCGTCGGCGACAACGCGCAGGGCGTCGATGTCGAGCCCCGAGTCGGTCTCGTCGAGCACGGCCATCGCCGGCTTCAGCATCGCGAGCTGGAGGATCTCCATCCGCTTCTTCTCGCCGCCGGAGAAGCCGTCGTTGAGGTAGCGCGAGGAGAACTCCTTGGGGATGTTCGTGAGCGCCATCGCCTCCTCGGTCTCCTTGCGGAAGTCCTTCAGCTTCACCGGCTCCTCGCCGCCGGCCTCGCGGTGGGAGTTGACGATCATCCGCAGGTACTTGGCGACGGTCACCCCCGGGATCGCGACGGGGTACTGGAAGGCCATGAAGAGGCCCATGCGAGAGCGCTCGTCGGGGTCGACTTCGGTGATGTCCTCGCCCTTGAAGTGGATCGTCCCCTCGGTCACCTCGAGGCTGGGGTGGCCCATGATCGCGTTGGCGAGAGTGGACTTCCCGGACCCGTTGGGTCCCATCAGGGCGTGGATCGAGCCTGACTCGACCTCGAGGCTGACCCCCTTGAGGATCTGCTTGCCCTCGGCGGTCACGTGCAGGTTGCGGATCTCGAGCTCAGCCAATTCGACTCCTCGGTTCGGTTGAAGTTTTCGCTAGGCCGCGGTGACGGCCGCGGCGCCCTCGGCGGATGCCGGGGTGTGATGCTCGGAGAACTCCACCAGCTCGGCAAGGGTGGTTCCCGCGAGCGCCTTCGTGACGCCGCCCTGCACCCGCGTCCAGAGAAGCTTGGTCGCGCAGGCGTGGTCGCCGTCGGTCTCGTGCGAACAGGAGACCTTGCCCTCAGGGTCGGGCTGGAAGCACTCCATGGGCGCGATCGCGCCCTCGAGCGCCTGCACGACCTCGAGCATCTCGATCTCGTCCGCAGGGCGGCCGAGGCGGTAGCCGCCGTGGGCGCCGCGCTGGCTCTCGACCAGTCCGGCCTTGCGCAGCTTGGCGACGAGGTGCTCGAGATAGGAGAGTGGGAGGCGCTCGGACTCGGCGACGGCGCTGAGTGCCACCGGGGCGCCATCCTCCTGGCGGCCCAGCTCGACCATCAGGCGCACGCCATATTCGGCTCGGGTGGAGAACAGCATCGCCTGGAAATCCTAGCGGAGAGGTCGGTTATGGCCGGGGCGCAGGTTCGCCGCTGAGGACGAACACCCCGATGCCGAAGATCGAGGGTCCCTCGAACGTCCGCGACTGGACCTCGTGGAACCGCGGCGGCAGCGCCGCCAGGAAGGCACCGAGCGGACCGGGGAGGGCGCGAACCTGATCCAGCCTCGCCGCGGGCCCGACGACGAACAGCATGCCGTCGCCTGCCATCGCGGCGGCAGCGGCAGCGATGCGCCGCGGAGGAGCAGGGGGACCCGCCTCGCTGAACGAGACCCCGTTGCGGGCGTCCTCGAGTCGCTGCTGGAGAGGCGGAAGACCCAGCTCGTACACCGATCGGTCGCCCGGCGTCGCCTCGTCGTCCGGCGCCAGCGCCGCCTCCATGCTCATCTGCGGGCCGGGAGCGAACTGGGGCAGGTCGACGACCGGCGAGCCCGGATCGCCGGTCCGCTCGATGAAGCTCGCCACCGCTTCGTAGTCGCCACGCCGGTTGTCTCCCTCGAGCATCTGAGCCGCCCCGATCCCGTAGCCGGCGATCAGCAGGGCGGTGGCCGCCGTGCGGATGGGCACCGTCCCGGCCGTGACGAGGGCGCCGAGCGCGAGCGCGAAGCCCGGCCAGGACGGGATCAGGTTGCGCGGCGTGAAGATGCTCGGTGCGACCACGTTGTGGAGCACGACGCCGAGCGGGGTGGCGAGTGCGAGCGCGATGACCAGGGCGACGCCCCCTGGGGGAGGCCACCATCGGCCCTCCCGGCTCGCGCGGAGCAACAGTCCGAGCGTGCCGAGCACCAGCGCGACCGCGCTCAGCGCGAGTGCGACGCGCCCCGGCAGATCCGCCAGTTCGAGCAGCGGCTGGCCGAACCACATGCGCAGCAGGTCGGTCACGGCGTGGTCCAGCGTCAGGGGATGAAGCAGCTCGATGTTCTTGGCCGCCTGCTTGCCGGTGGCGTCGATGAACTCGGGGATCCAGGCGGCGAACAGCAGGGTCGCTCCCGCGTTCGCGGCCAGCACCGGCCGGCGGACCTCCGGGTGGGCCCAGAACGCCCAGATGAACAGCCCGATCAGGATGAAGACCGCGACGTAATGCGTGTACATCGCGACCGCCACCGAGACTCCGTAGCCCACCCACCAGGCGGTCCGCCGCGTCGCGATCGCCCTGAGGAGGGCGTACGTGGCGAGCAGGCAGGTGAGCATGAGCAGCTCGTATGCCCTCGCCTCGGTGGAGTAGAAGATCTGGAAGGGGCTGAGCGCAACCAGCACGGCGCCCACCGCGCCCGCACGGCGCCCCACCGTTTCGAGCCCCACCAGATAGGTCATCGGTATCGAGGCCAGGCCGGCGAGCAGCGAGACGAGTCGCAGGCCCTCCGGGCCGCCCAGGCCCTTGGTCAGCCAGGCGAGCACGAAGAACAGCGGCGGGGTTGCCTCCTTGCCGTGCGTCAGGAGCCAGCCGAACTCGGCGACGCCGAAGCCGTGGACCACGAAGTTCGTGGCGAGCTCGTCACCCCAGAGGGCCCCGCTGAAGGAGGGCAGACGGAGCGCCAACGCCACCAGGACCAGTGCGCCGAGCAGCAGCAGCGCCGCCCTTGGACGCACACGTCTCTCCGGCGCGGCGCTCACGGCGCCGCAGGGTATGTGCTGTCAGTGACTGGCGCCGGCGGAGTGCGAAACCGCGCGCGAGTGGCGGCGGCCGAGCTCATCGCTCTCCAACCCCCACGAGACGATCCGCTCGGGATGAATCCGGATCAAGGGCCGGTCTCCGTCGATCGCCTCGGCGCTCCCGCGCACCTCGATCCCGCGCGGCGTCCATGGATCGACGCTCGCCAGGTCATCGATCACGATGGCGGCTCTCCCGGTACGGCGCACGTCGCGGAACTTCTTCGAGCGCGGGAGGTCCATTCCGCCCACGTCGATCGTGTCGAGTGCGGTGTTGAAGCGCCAGCCCACTGGCACGACGTGGGGGGTGCCGTCCTTGCCGGCCGTGGCGATCCGCGCGAGCCGCTCCGGGCGGCGCTCGCCGAGATAGGCGAGCTCTCTATCCGTGAATTCGCTCATGACGTCGCTCCTGCCTTGCTCGTTTCCCTGGAGCGGGCCGCGTGCGCGACCACACCGCGCAGCACGTCCCTGAACTCCGCGTAAGTCCTCGCTCCCACCTCTTGGGCGTGGCGCGCCTCGATCTCCGCGACGATCTGGTCGCCGAGCCGCACCTGGTCCAGGCCCCGCTCGGTCGGGAAGATCAGCTTGGCGCGCCGGTCCAGCGGGTCCGGCCGGCGCTCGACGTAGCCGAGGGCCTCGAGCTCGTCGACCAGCCGCCCGATGATCTGCTTGTGGCGGCCGGTGAGCCGCGCCAGGTCCGTGGCGCGGATCCCGTCCTCGTCGAGGTAGGCCAGCACCGCGCCGTGCCGGGGGTGCAGGTCGTCGTAGCCGGCCTCGGCGAGGCGGGCGAAGAGCTCATCCTGGAGAGAGAAGAGCAGCCGGCTCGCCAGCACGCCCAGATCGGGGTTCCATTCCTGCCTCTCCCTGCGCCTTTTCGTGGTAGTCACGGTTCCGGACGGTATCAAAACGTGACGGTCTCAATTCGAGACAAGCCTTATTTCCCGTTGAGGCCATTCCGTATACTCGCCTGCAGACTCAGTCATCCAAAGGAGACCCACTGATGACCACCACAGGACGATCCAACTGGCAGGCGACGCTGAAGACCGTGATTCTGCTCTCAGCGCTCGGCGGCCTGCTGGTCGCCGCCGGCTATCTGATCGGCGGCCCCTCGACCGCCCTCGTCTTCCTCTTCATCGCGGTCCTCATCAACATGGGCAGCTGGTTCTTCAGCGACAGGCTGGCGCTGCGGATGGCGCGCGCGCAGCCCGTCTCGGAGCAGGAGGATCCGCGGCTCTACCAGATGGTCCGCGACCTGACCACGCGGGCGGGGCTGCCGATGCCGAAGCTCTACGTGATCCCGCAGGAGCAGCCGAACGCCTTCGCCACCGGCCGCAACCCGCAGCACTCGGCGGTCGCCGTCACGGCGGGCATCCGCAAGCTCCTCACCGAGGACGAGCTGCGCGGCGTGCTCGCTCACGAGCTCGGCCACGTGCGAAACCGCGACATCCTGCTCACCTCGGTGGTCGCTTCGATCGCGTCGGCGATCACCTGGATCGGCTACATGGTCCTCTGGATCGGCGGCGATGACGATTCGCCGCTCGGGATGATCGGCCCGCTTCTGCTCTGGATCCTCGCCCCGATCTCGGCGGCGCTCATCCAGATGGCGATCTCACGCCAGCGGGAGTACGCGGCCGACGCGACCGGAGCGGAGATCTGCGGCAACCCCGAGTCGCTGGCGTCGGCGCTGATGCGCCTCGAGGAGGGGGCTCAGGCGATCCCGATGCAGGCGAATCAGGCAACCGAGCCGCTCTACATCGTGAAGCCGTTCTCGGGCCGGGGACTCGCGTCGCTCTTCTCGACGCACCCCCCGATCGACGAGCGGGTTCGCCGGCTCCGCCAGATGCGGCCGACCATCGGCTAGCGGCTGCCAGGCCGCTCCATCATGAGCGAGGGACGAAGTCCCGAGCGGTCGTGTGCGGCGGCCGCTTGCAGCCGCGATCTGGTGGCGAAGCCATGTACCGGGTGCTGAACGCGAGGGACGCCTTCTGGCGTCCCTCGAACCAGATGAAAGTCGAGAACACCGACCTCGCCGGGCAGCTCGAGGCCAACACGCTCGGCGCGCGTTTTTGGCGCCTGCATCCGGGCCAGGCCTCGACGAAGCACCGTCACTTCGAGATGCACGAGCTCTACGTGCTGCTCGAGGGGGAGGGCCGGATCCGAGTCGACGACGAGCTGTTGACCCTGGATCCGCACTCCGCGGTGCTGGTGGAGCCTGGGCATACGCGCCAGGTCTTCAACGACACGGACGCTGATGCGCTCTGGCTGATCGTGGGGGCACCCCGCGAAGCCGTCGCCAGCACGCTCGAGATGTCGGATGAGCAGCTGGCCGAGATGTATCCCGACGGGCCGAAGGCGCTTCCGCCCGAGCTCGGCGGCGGTCGATTCGACGGCTGAAGCCAGCCTCGCCGGGGGCCCGGGAGCGGGCTATACTTTTTGAAGCTATTAAACCCGATCAGGATTTGGGATATTTGAGACGATGAGCTCCGTGGAGATGCCTCGAAAGTACGTGCCGCCGCCTCTCGAGCTGGTCAAGAGCCGGATCGAGGAGCTGCTGCCGCCCGCCGCGAAGCAGGAGATCGACGCCGGCGACGCCGTCCTGGTCGACGTGCGCGACGCCGAGCGCTACGAGGCCGGGCATCTGAAGGGCGCGCTCAACGTTCCCTCCGGCGAGAGCGCGCGCGATGCGCACCAGGCGTCCTACGCCGAGGCGATGAAGGAGGCCGGCGCCGCCGAGGGCGACCGGGTGATCCTGGTCTGCGGCCAGGGCAACCGCTCGGCCCGCACGGCTGACGCGCTTCGCAACGAGCACGGATTCACGAACGTCGCCTCGATCATCGGCGGCTCGAAGCTTTGGAGCGAACTCGGCTATCCGATCGAGGGAGAGATCACGGTCGGCGACGAGGAAGCCGAGACACACCTGGAAGGCGAGGAGGACACGACCTGATGGCCAGCACCGAGACGATCGAGCAGGTCAAGGAGCGGATCGAGGAGGTCGCTCCCGCCGAGGCCCGGGAAGAGCTCGCGCGGGGAGGCGTCGCGCTGATCGACACGCGCGAGCCGAACGAGTACATCGAGGCCCACATCGACGGGGCCGAGCTGGTGCGTCCGGCGGACGTCGCGGAGCGCATCGACGAGGTCGTCCCCGACCACTCGCAGCGGGTGATCCTCTACTGCGCCTCGGGCAACCGCTCCGCCCGCGCCGCCGACGAGCTGCGCGAGCTCGGCTACGAGAACGCCGCGTCGGTTCGCGGCGGCATCAAGGCCTGGGAGGCCGACGGTCTCCCCGTCGTCATGCCCGAGGGGATGACCGCCGAGCAGCGCATGCGCTACTCCCGCCACACCCTCCTCCCCGAGGTCGGCGTCGAGGGGCAGCTCAAGCTGCTGAACGCGAAGGTCCTGCTGATCGGTGCCGGCGGCCTGGGCGCCCCCGCCGCCCTCTACCTGGCTGCAGCCGGGATCGGGACCCTCGGCCTGGTGGACGACGACGAGGTCGACGAGTCGAACCTGCAGCGGCAGGTGATCCACAACACGACGCGCGTCGGCCAGCCCAAGACCGAGTCGGCTCGCAAGACGATCGAGGAGCTCAACCCGGACGTCAACGTGGTCGAGCATCGGACGCGCCTCGACGCGTCGAACATCATCGACATCATCAAGGACTACGACGTGATCGTCGACGGGGCGGACAACTTCCCGACCCGGTACCTGCTCAACGACGCGTCGGTGCGGTTGCGCAAGCCGGTCGTCTCCGCGTCGATCCTGGCCTTCGACGGCCAGATCTCGACCTTCGTGCCCTTCGAAGGCCCCTGCTACCGCTGCCTCTACCCGACGCCGCCGCCCGCCGAGCTCGCCCCGAGCTGCGGCGCCGCCGGCGTGCTCGGCGTGATGGCCGGCGTGATGGGCCTCCTGCAGGCGAACGAGGTGATCAAGCTGGCTGCCGGGATCGGCGAGCCGCTGATCGGCCGCCTGCTGCTCTACGACTCGCTCGGCACGCGCTTCACGGAGCTCAAGGTCCGTCGCGACCCCGACTGCCCGATCTGCGGTCCCAACGCGCCGGAGATCCCGGAGTCCGAGATGGGCAAGTTCCCGGACTACGAGCTCTTCTGCGCCGGGTAGCCGGCCGCGACTCACCCCGGCGCCCTAAGCTGCCAGCGTGCGAATACTCGTCACAGGCAGTCTGGGGACTCTGGGTCGCCCACTGGTCGCAGAGCTGCGCGATCGCGGGCATGAGGTCTGGGGATCCGATCTCACCCACCACGGCGATCCGCAACACATCCGCGCCGACGTCGCGAACTTTCCACAGCTCCAGCGGGCGTTCGAGGCCGCCCGCCCCGACGCCGTCTATCACCTGGCCGCCGAGTTCGGCCGGCTGAACGGCGAGCAGTTCACCGAGCAGCTCTGGCGCTCGGCCATGGTCGGGACGCGGAACGTCCTCGAGCTCTGCGACGCGCACGACGCGCACCTGCTCTTCGCGAGCTCGTCGGAGGTCTACGGGGAGGCGGAGGCCGACCCGCTCGATGAGGAGCTGACCGAGCGGGAGGTGATCTTCCACCCGAACGAGTACGCGATCTCGAAGTGGGCGAACGAGCGTCAGATCCTGGCGTTCCGTGAGTGGAACCCGGACCTGCGGGCGACCCGCCTTCGGTTCTTCAACGCCTACGGGCCCGGCGAGCCCTACCACCCCTACCGCTCCGTCGTGGCGCTCTTCTGCGCCAAGGCCCTCGCCGGCGAGCCGCTGCCGGTCTTCCGTGGCTACCACCGGACGTTCATGTACATCGACGACTTCATCCCGACCCTGGCGAACGTCTGTGAGGCCGATCTCAGCTACGACGTCTACAACATCGGCGGCACCGACTTCCGCAGCGTCGAGGACCT
>DATFPJ010000021.1:0-9274 GCA_035264865.1 Solirubrobacterales bacterium | reverse complement strand
TCCGGGCGCACCGGCTCGGTGCTGGAGTCCGGCCCGGGACAGAGGACGTTCGTGCACGCGATCCGCGTCCAGGTGTCGTCGTGGATCACCATCAGCTGTCCGTCCGAGCTCAGGTTGACGTCGAGTTCGAGCGTGTCGGCGCCGCGATCGCGGATGGCGGATTTGAAGGCGAAGAGCGTGTTCGACGGCGCCTCGTCCTCGCCGCCCTGATGCGCCATGTTCAGGAAGCGCTTCTGGAGCCAGGGATTGGGGTCCGGCGCGACGGCGCCCGCCCCGGGCGAGAGCTCAGCCGCGATCCAGGCGCTGGCGACCGCCACTGCGGCGGCCAGCCCCATCAATCGGCGCCTCATCCCCAATCGCATCCTGCTCCTTCCCTTCCCTCGCCGACGAACGCGCGCAGACTAGCCCAGGGCACCCGGTCTGGTACACCGCATTCGCCACCGATCAAGGAGCGCGGAGCAGATGAGCGACATGTTCGACTTCTATCCCTACGCGGAGCGCTTCGGCGTCAACCGGGAGCTGCCCGAGGGCGGCCGCTCACGCGAGGAGCTGCTCGGCGAGCTGCGCGAGATGGCGAGCGAGGAGGACAGGGCCTGGGAGACGGGCCGCTGCTCGGGAACGATGTACTGCGGCGACCGCGATCACTACGCGTTCCTCAAGGAAGCCTTCGGCCTGTTCGCGCACCAGAACGCGCTCCAGCGCGACATGTGCCCGAGCGCCACCCGCTTCGAGGGCGAGATCATCGCCATGGCCCTCGACCTGATGCACGCGGACCAACTTGAAACGGGTCGCGCCGGCGCGCGCCCTCGCATCAACGGCGAGCCCGCCGGGATGGTCACCTCAGGCGGCAGCGCCAGCATCGCCCAGGCGATGCTCGCCTACCGAGAGGAGGGTCGCGGGGGACGGGGCATCGGGCGGCCGAACGTGGTCAAGCCGGAGACCGCGCATCCCGCATTCGACAAGGCGTGCCACCTGTTCGGCATCGAGCTCCGCCGCGTCCCGGTCGACCCGGAGACGACGCTCGTGCGACCCGATCAGGTCGCCGACGCGATCGACGAGGCGACCGTCGCCATCGTCGGCTCGGCGGGCAACTACGGCTACGGCACGATCGATCCGATCGCCGAGTTGGGCGAGCTGGCGCTGGAGCGCGGCATCGGTCTGCACGTCGACGGCTGTCTCGGCGGGTACCTGCTGCCCTTCGGCGAGGAGCTGGGTTACCCGATCCCGCCCTTCGACTTCCGCGTGCCGGGCGTGACCACGATCTCCGCCGACACGCACAAGTACGGCTATGGGCTGAAGGGAACCTCGACCCTGCTCTTCCGCGACCGCGAGCTGCGCAACCGCTGCTACTTCTTCATGCCCGACTGGAGCGGCGGCAAGTACTTCTCACCCGGGATGGAGGGCTCGCGCTCGGACGGCCTGCTGGCCGCGACCTGGGCGTCGCTCGTCTCGATCGGGCGCGAGGGATACCGCCGCTACGCGAAGGAGATCTTCGAGACGTCGGCCCGCATGCAGGAGGCTGTCCGCTCGCACGCCGAGCTGCGGATCCTCGGGAAACCGACCTTCCTATTCGCCTTCACCTCGGACGAGTTCGACATCTACCACGTGAACGACGAGATGAAGCGGCGCGGCTGGCGCTTCAACGGCCTCCAGTACCCGAACGCCCTGCACATGGCGGTCACCCGGCCGCAGACCCAGCCGGGGGTGGTGGAGGACTTCGCCGCCGACCTGGCGGAGGCGGTCGCCTATGCGCGCAAGCGCGGCGAGGCGCCGGCCGAGTCGAGCGCGGTGTACGGGGGGGTCCCGGGCGGCCTCAACGACGACGCCGAGCAGATGATCCGCGGCGTGATGGCCCAGCTGATGGACTCGCAGCAGGCGGTTCCCGAGATGCGAGGGTCCTCCGAGGCCTAAGCCGAGGAGGAACCCGTTTTATGGCGACGCCGTCCTACCGCAGCAACAGGAGCGAGCGCTTCGTCCTAGCCGTGGACGTGGGAACCGGGGCGCTCAAGGTCGGGCTCGTCTCCCTGGACGGCCGCCTCGAGCGCGAGTCCCAGAGGATCCTCGAGACCGAGCGGCTGCCGGGCGGCGGAGCGGTCCAGGACGCGTCGCTGTGGTGGGGAGCGGTCAAGGAGCTCGGACGGTCGGTCCTCGACGGGATCCCCGCCGAGCACGTCGTCGCGGTCGCCTGCACCGGGCAGTGGGCGAGCACGGTGCCGGTGGATGCGGCCGGCGAGCCGGTCGGCCCCTGCGTCACCTGGCTGGACACCCGCGGAGCACGCCATTCGCGCGAGGTGATCGGTGGCCCGCTGATGGGCTACTCGCCGGGCGCCCTGATCACCTGGGTCCGGCACACGGCGGGAGTCCCGTCGGCGTTCGGGGGGGACCCGGTCAGCCACATGCTCTTTCTCGAGCGCGACGAGCCGGACATCGCCACCGCCGCCCGCTGGTACATGGAGCCGGTCGACTACCTGACGATGCGATTCACGGGACTGCCCGCGGCCAGCCACGCCTCGATGAGCGGCGCCTGGCTCACCGACAACCGGCGACTCGACCACCTCGAATACGACATGACCCTGACCCGCCGCGCGAGGCTCGACGCGACGAAGCTGCCGCCGCTGGTGGAGACCGGCTCCCTGGCCGGGGCGGTGCTGCCCGAGGTCGCGGCCGAGCTCGGGATCGCACCCAACGCGCAGGTGGTCACCGGCAGCCCGGACCTCCACTCCGCCGCCGTCGGAACGGGCGCCGCCGAGGAGGGCGAGCCGCACCTGACGATCAGCACCACCTCCTGGGTCTCGCTGCCGACCAAACGCAAGAAGACCGATGCGCTCCGCTCGATCGCCACGGTTCCCGGCCTTGACTCGTCGAGCTACCTGGTTGCGAACAACCACGAGGCGGCCGGCCTCTGCCTGCGCTGGTTGCGCGACTCCTTCCACACGAGCGATCCGGCGGACTTCGAGCGCCTCCTCGGTCTCGCGGAGGGCGCCCCGGCGGGCAGTGGCGGCGTGATCTTCACCCCCTGGATCGCCGGCGAGCGCTCTCCCGTCGACGACCGCAACGCCCGCGGCGGCTGGCACAACATCTCGGTCCAGACCGGAAATGCCGAGTTGATCCGGTCCGTGCTCGAGGGGGTCGCGTACAACAGCCGCTGGCTGAATGAGGCGGTCGAGCGCTTCGTCGGGCGCCGGCTCGACCGTCTCCGGATCTTCGGCGGCGGCGCGGTCTCGGGCCTCTGGTGCCAGATCCACGCCGACGTCATGGGCCGGACGATCGAGCGCGTCGCCGAGCCCCTCCACACGAACCTCCGCGGGGCGGCGCTGATGGCGTCGCTGGCGCTCGGCGCGGTGAGCCGCGGGGAGATCCGCGACCTGGTCCCGGTCGACCATGTCTTCGAGCCCGACCCGAGCAACCGCGACGCCTACGACCGCCTCTACGCCGAGTTCCCTGGCCTCTACAAGGCGCAGCGCAAGATGTTCGCGCGGCTCAACGGCTGACGCGGGGCTCGCGCCACATCGTCGTGACGGTATGCAGATCGTCGGGTGTCGCGAACTCGGTTTGTCCTTCGAAGCCGAGGCGCTCGTACCGCGGGGTGTGGCCGGATTGGTGGACTCCAGATAGACCGGCCTGCCCTCCCGGTCGGCGAGGTCCGCGAGCTCCGACCCTGGCGTGCTGCTCGGCTCGCTGCTGGGGATCCGGGAACATCCACGACCAGAGCGGGTCCTGGTCGAAGGCGACGACGATGGTGGCGACCGCCGCGTCCAGGTCGGATTCCGACGCGATTTTCCCCATGCGGCGACGCTAGCTCGGCCGCCGGGAGCGGTTCGATGGAATTCCAGGCGCCCTCGCTACAAACCGGCGCAGATCCAACGCCTGGACGTGCGGGGCAGTTCAGGGTCATTCCCAATAGACGCCGACGTGCACGCTCGTCAGGGTGCTGGCCATGGTCCTGGGGGAGTTGCTCGGAGTTGCGAGGGGGTCGTCGGCCCGCCCGGCAGCGGCTGGTTTACTAGGTGGGGCCATGCGGTGTCCGTCCTGCGGTAACGAGAACCGCGAAGGGGCTCGGTTCTGCGACAAGTGCGGCGCCGAGCTCGTCGCCGAGCAAGCGGAATCCCCGGCGCCCCGTGCCGAGCCGCTGCCGGCTGACGTGCCCGGTGAGATCGCGGGGCGCTACCGCGTCAAGCGCTCGTTGGGCCGAGGCGGCCGCAAGCGCGTCTACCTCGCGGCGGACACGGCGACCGGGAGCGAGGTCGCGGTGTCGCTGTTCGACACCGAGGGGGTGGGCGCGGCGATCGAGGCGCGGGCCCGCCGGGAGGCCGAGGCGATGCGCAAGCTCGGAGACCACCCGCACGTCGTCACGGTGCTCGACACCGGGGAGGATGGCGGCAACCCGTTCATCGTCAGCGGCTACATGCCCGGCGGGGATGTCGTCGGGCTCTTGGCCGCGGCCGGCGGCAGGCTCGAGGTCCGCCGCGCGGTGGACATCGCGGCGGACGTCACCCGCGCCCTCGAGCATGCCCACGCGCGCGGCATCGTCCATCGCGACCTGAAGCCGGCGAACGTCTGGATCGACGACGACGGGCGCGCGCGACTCGGCGACTTCGGCCTGGCGACGACCGAGGCCCGGGCCCGGGTGAGCGGGGGGACCCTCGTCGGAACGGTGGCCTACCTGCCGCCCGAGCAGGCCGTCGGCGACGCCGCGACGCCACGCAGCGACCTCTACTCGCTGGGAGCGCTGCTCTACGAGATGCTCACCGGCCAGCCGCCCTTCCCGGGGGACGATGCCGTCTCGATCATCAGCCAGCACCTGCACGCGAACCCGGTGCCGCCCTCCCGCCACAACTCGGACGTACCTGAGGCGCTCGACCGCGCGGTGCTCGGCTTGCTCGCCAAGCAGCCGGAGGAACGGCCCGAGAACGCCGCGGAGGCGAGGCGGATCCTCCTTGCCGCGCTGGAGGAGGAGCCGGCCCCGAGGGAGAAGGGTCGTCCGGCAAACCCGCTCGAGAGCCTCGCTGGCGGCGTCTTCGTCGGCCGCGAGCGCGAGCTCGAGCGACTGCGCGGCGCCGTCGACGCGGCGCTCGGCGGCCGAGGCTCGCTTCAGCTGCTCGTGGGCGAGCCCGGCATCGGCAAGACCCGTGCGGCGGAGGAGGTCGCGACCTACGCCCGCGTGAGCGGGGCCCGGGTGTACTGGGGCCGTTGCCGGGAGGACGAGGGCGCGCCCGCCTACTGGCCCTGGGTGCAGGCGATCCGCGCATACGCACGCGACGCCGACCCGGTCGCCCTCGCCTGGCAGCTGGGTACGGGCGCCGCCGAGGTGGCCCAGCTGATTCCCGAGGTCGCCGACAAGCTCGACATCGAGCCCGCCACCGGCTTTGACAGCGAGGAGGCCCGCTTCCGGCTGTTCGATTCGGTCACCGGTCTGCTGCTGGCCGCGGCGCGGGACCGGCCGATCGTGATCGTGCTCGACGACCTGCACTGGGCCGACGAGCCCTCATTGCTCCTCCTTCGCTTCGCGGTACGGGAACTCGCCTCGAGTGGTCTCCTGATCCTGGGGACCTACCGCGACGTCGAGCTCGGCCGTCATCACCCGCTGGCCCGGGTTCTCGGGGAGATCTCCGGGCTCGAGGGGAGCGGCCGCATACCGCTGAAGGGCCTCACGGTCGGCGCCGTCGAGCGCTACATCGAGATGACCGCGGGGGCGCCGGCCCCGACCGGGCTCCCCGAGGCGGTCCATGAGCAGACCGACGGCAATCCGTTCTTCGTCGGCGAGGTCGTCCGGCTGCTGGCGAGCGAGGGCAAGCTGACGGCGGGAACCGCGGTTTCCGACTTCCAGATCCCGCAGGGCGTCCGCGAGGTCGTCGGCCGCCGCCTCGACCGCCTCTCGGAGGAGACCAACGAGGCCCTGCGCGTCGCCGCCGTCATCGGCCGTGACTTCGAGGAAGAGCTCGTGCTGCGCATCGCGGAGCTGGCGCCGGAGCAGCTGATGACCGCGGCACGCGAAGCGATCGCCGAGCGCCTGGTGACGGATCTGGGCGACGCGCGCTTCTCCTTCGCCCACGCCCTCGTGCGCGACACCCTCTACGAGGAGCTCAGCCCGGCCAAGCGCTCGGCCCTGCACGAGGGGGTCGGCCGCGCGCTCGAGGCGATCTGCGGCGATGACGTCGAGGAGCGGTTGGGCGAGCTCGCGCACCACTTCCTGGCCGCCGCGCCCCGGGGCGACCTCGCCAAGGCAATCGACTACGCCCAGCGAGCCGGAGCCCAGGACATGGAGCAGCTGGCCTACGAGGACGCGGTCGAGGTCTACGGCCGAGCCCTCGAGGTGCTCGAGCTGATGGACGAGCCCGATGAGTCGCTGCGGTGCGAGCTCCTGCTCTCGTTGGGCGGGGCGGAGGCCAAGTCGGCCCGGGTGGCGGACGCCAGGGAGGCATTCGAACGGGCGGCGGAGTCCGCTCGACGGCTGGACGACACCGACAAGCTGGTCGGCGCCGCGATCGGGATCGCCATGATGAGCGACGCGGGTCGCCTCGACGAGGAGCTGCTGGCGCTGCTCGACGAGGCCCTGGATCGGATCGGATCCGAGCGGACGGCCCGGCGCGCAGCGCTGCTCAGCGCTAAGTCCGCGGAGATGTACTGGGTCGACAACGACCTCGCCGAGTCCGAGCGGCTGGTCGACGAGGCGATCGAGATCGCCCGTGAGGTGGACGCGCCGACGACGCTGGCGGCCGCGCTGCACCGCAAGGTCTTCATCCCCACCGGGCCGCTCGCCCCGCGCGAGCGCCGGGCGATCGCCGACGAGATGATCGAGCTGGGGGAGGGCTGCGGGGATCGCGAGGCGGTGCTCCGCGGTCACGCCTACCGGCTCTGGTCCTCGCTCGAGCTCGGAGACGTCCCCGCGATGGACCGCGAGCTCTCCACCTACGCGCGGTTGGCGGAGGAGCTGCGCATGCCTGAGCACGCCTGGCACACCTACGCCCTGCGGTCGATGAGGGTCCTGCTCGATGGCGACATCGGGCAGTCGGAGAAGCTCGCGCAGGAGGCGCGCCGGGCCGGCGAGCGGGCCGAGCAGCCGCTCGCCGAGCAGTACTACGGCATCCAGATGGTCCAGATCCGCAGCATGCAGGGCCGCGCCGGGGAACTGCTCCCCCGCGTCCGCGAGCTCGCCGGGCAGTTCCCGGGAATCCCAGCCTGGCGCGGCGGCGTCATCACCCTGGCGGCGCGCTCGGGGGATGTAGAGCTCGCCCGCCGCGAGCTCGAGCGCTTTGCGGGCGATGACTTCTCCGCGATCCCGCGCGACGTGAACTGGTTCGCCGCGATGAGCCTGCTCGGCGAGGCAATCGCCCTGATCGGAGACATCGAACGGGCGCCGCGCGTGTACGAGGAACTCTTGCCCTACGAGGGCCTGGTAGTCGTGGTGGCGAGGGCCGCGGCGTGCAACGGCCCGGCGGACAGGGTGCTCGGGGCGCTTGCGCGGACCATCGGCCGGATCGACGACGCGGAGAGACACTTCGGAAACGCGGTGGAGATCTCCACCGAGATGGGCGATCGGCCCGGGATGGCGCTCGGCGGGCTCGCGCTCGCCGAGCTCCTGCTCGAGCGAGATCACGCCGGCGACCGCGAGCTCGCCCTCCAGCTGCTCACGGACGTACTCGGCACGGCGCGCCAGATGGGAGCGCGCTGGATCGTCGATCGCGCGCTGCGGCATCGGCTCGAGGCGCAGGGCCTCACCGGCGTCGACGTGACCACGTCGATCGATGAGATGGTCTCCGAGCTCGAGCAGGAGCGCCCCGATATGCGTGCCCATGCCGCGCCGGACGGGACCGTCGCGATCCTGTTCAGCGACATCGAGGACTCGACCGTGCTCACCGAGCGCCTCGGGGACGAGCGCTGGCTGCAGCTCCTGCGCGAGCACAACGCGATCTTCCGCGAGCAGATCGCCCGCCACGACGGCTACGAGGTGAAGAGTCAGGGCGACGGGTTCATGCTGGCCTTTCCGGATCCGTGCGAAGCGCTCCAGTGCGCGATCGACGTGCAGCGCGCCTTCGCCGAGCGTGAGCGGGACGGCTCCGGCGAGCCGCTGCGTGTGCGCATGGGCCTGCACACCGGCGAGGTGATCTCGGAGGCGGGCGACTACTTCGGCAAGAACGTGATCCTGGCGGCCCGGATCGCCGCGGAGGCTACCGGCGGCGAGATCCTGGTCTCCGAGGAGCTGCGGGAGGCCGCCTCGGGTCGCAGCGAGAACGGGCTGCGCTTCGACGGCGGTCGCGAGGTCGAGCTCAAGGGCCTGGCCGGAAGCCACCGCGTCTTCCGCGCGGAGTGGGCCCCGGAGGCGGCGGCCGCCTGAGCCTGAGCGGCGCGAGCGCGGGCCTCACTGCTTACTGTGAGCAGCCGTGGCCAGGCGACTTCGCAGGCACCGCCGCGTGACGGCGCTGATCGCGATCGTGGCAATTGCGGCCGGCGCGGCCTACATCGCCGTGCCGCAGTTGACCGGGGACTCGGGCACCGAGGCGGGCAAGCTCGCCGCGGTGAAGGTCGCTCCGGAGCCCTGGGCCGGACACGCGAAGCCGAACTACCAGTCGGAGAGGGCCTTGGAGGAGCTGGCGCCGTGGGATCGGCCGCCCCCCAAGGCGGCCCCGGCTCCGATCGATCCCAAGACAGGGATGCCCGCGGCCTCGGCGGGTACGAACGGCTCCTTCACCCCGCCGCCGCCCTCCGAGCGACGGCATGTCTACAGCGCCACCCACCCGGTGGGCGGGGTGCCGTCCGCGCTGCTGCTCAACCGCACGGCGCTGGCTCCGCCGTCCGCTCCGGACCCGATCAGGCAGATGATCAGCGCCGCCAACCTGATCGTCGGCCAGCCGTACCGCTGGGGCGGCGGTCACGGCTCCTTCCAGTCAAAGGGGTATGACTGCTCGGGCGCGGTCAGCTACGCGCTCGCGGGAGCCGGGCTGATCCGGGCCCCGTTGACCTCGGGGCAGTTCATGAGCTTCGGGATCCCGGGGCCGGGACGCTGGCTGACGATCTACGCAAACCCGGGACACGTCTACGCGGTGATCGCCGGGCTGCGCTGGGACACCGTCGGTGACGCGCGTGGCTCCGGCCCGCGCTGGCACCCGCTCGACGCCTATCCGAGCGGATTCGAGGCGCGCCACCTGCCTGGGCTCTGACCTATCTAGGCTTCCGCGATGCTTTCGGCTCTACTGGCGGGGGCGCTGATCGTTGCCGCCTCGCTGCTGCTCGGAGCGGCGGTCATGGCGATCGCGGGCCTGCCGCGCCACTCGGC
>DATFPJ010000020.1:0-4238 GCA_035264865.1 Solirubrobacterales bacterium | reverse complement strand
TCCGAAGATGCCGCCGAGGGCGCCCCTGTAGGTTGCGGGCGTGAGCGTCCAGCCCGCGCTTGACGAAGACGTCGCCTTCGCCGGTGCCGCGCGCATCGCGGAGCTCGTGCGAGTCAAGGAGATCTCTCCCAGCGAGCTCGTCGAGCTCTATCTCACACGGATCGAGCGGATCGATCCGAAGCTGAATGCCTTTCGGGTCGTGCTCGGCGACGCTGCTCGCGCAGACGCAAAGCGGGCGGAGGAGCGTCTGTCCTCCGGCGACGACGCTCCGCTGCTCGGCGTGCCGGTCGCGATCAAGGACAACGTCGATTACGCCGGCGAGGTGACCACGCACGGGACCGCCGCCTACGGCGAGCCGGCGCGGCAGGACAGCCTGGTCGTCCGCCGCCTGCGCGAGGCGGGCGCCGTGATCATCGGCAAGACGAACTTGCCGGAGCTGGCGATCTACGGCTTCACCGAGAGCCCGACCTGCGGCGACACCCGGAACCCCTGGGACCCGTCGAGAACCTGTGGCGGCTCGAGCGGCGGCAGCGGCGTGGCGGCGGCCGCCGGGATGTGCGCGATCGCCCACGCGACCGACGGCGCGGGCTCGATCCGCTACCCGGCCGCCTACTGCGGTCTCTTCGGCCTGAAGCCGCAGCGCAACCGAGTCTCGCTCTGGCCCGACCGGGAGCACTGGCACGGTCTGTCCGTGTCCGGCTGCGTCAGCCGAACCGTCATGGACACGGCTCTCTACCTCGACGCGGTGGCGGGCGCCGAGAGGGGCGACTTCGACTCACCGCCGCCTCTCCGGCGCCCCCTGGCCGAGGCGGCGAAGAGCTCCCCCGGCAGGCTGCGGATCGGCTGCACCACGAAGACGATCCTGCCGGTCCCCAAGGCGCCGGAGGTGATCGCGGCCTACGAGGAGACGATCGAGCTGCTGCGCTCCCTCGGCCACGAGGTGACCGAGGCGGCCCCGAACCTCGGCCGGCTGGTGACCGACTTCTATCCGCTCTACTTCCGCGGCATCCGGGACGAGGCGCTCTCGCTGCCGCATCCCGAGCGTCTCTCCGACCAGACCAAGGGATTCGTGCGGCTGGGCAGGCTGTTCAGCGACCGCCGGCTGGCGAAGGTGCGCGATCGCATGCCGGCCGCGTCCGCCCGGATCCAGGAGCTCTGGCGCGACCACGACCTGCTGCTGACTCCGGCGACCGCGCAGCTCCCGGTGGAGATCGGCCGCTGGAGGGGCAAGGGCGCCCTGCGCACGATCAACGGCATGTCCAACGTCTATCCGTACGCCGCCGCCTGGAACTACACGGGCCAGCCGGCCGCGACCGTCCCCGCAGGGTTCACCGATGGCGGGCTGCCACGCTCGGTGATGCTGGTCGCACGCCCGAGCGACGAGGACACGCTGGTCTCGGTTGCCGCGCAGCTCGAAGCCGAGCGGCCCTGGGCGGACCGCCGTCCGTCGCTTTAGCTCCAGGCGCTAGGTCGGCGCGGGAATCTCGGCGGGCGCTTCGACTTCGAGCTCCTGAGACTCCTGCGCTATCTCGACGACGCCTGTCCCTCCGCCCAGCTCCGCCCAGAGCTCCAGGGCGCTCTCGTGGAAGCGGTCGAGGAAGTCATCGGAGTGAAGCGGGTCGTGGTGAAAGAGAAGGAGGCGCCTCGCATCCACCCGCTTCGCGAAGGTGAGGGTGTCGCTGAGCCGCGAGTGGCCCCAGCCGACGTGGTCGGGGTACTCAGTGTCGGTGTACTGGCAGTCGTGGATGAGCAGGTCCGTGTCGCGGGCCAGGTCGAAGCCCGAGATCCACTCGGGTTCCAGGCTCTCCAGGGGGGCGCCGAGACCGGGCTCGTGGTCGGAGATGTAGGTGAGCGTGGTCCCGTCCCCGTCGGTGATCCGGTAGCCGAGGGTGGGCCCACGGTGGGTGACCGCCTCGGCGCGGATCTTGGCCGGGCCGATCTCCCATTCGCTCGGCGGCGTGTCGCGGAAGTTGACGGCGCAGGGCAGCTCGCGGACCTCGACGGGGGAGAGGGGGGCGGAGATGTAGCGGGCGATCCGCTCCTCCAGCGAAGCCTCGGGTGAGGACGGTCCCCAGATCGTGATCTCGGACTCCGACCGGAAGCAGGGCGCAAAGAACATCAGCCCCTGGATGTGGTCGAGGTGGAGATGCGTCAACAGGATGTTGACCTTGGGCAGGCTCTGAGCGATGCCGACTCCGAGGCTCCGGATCCCGGTGCCGGCGTCGATGATCAGGGTGGACCCGTCGGAGAGCTCGAGCTCGACGCAGGAGGTGTTGCCTCCGTAGCGGTTCATCTCCGGTCCGGGCGCCGGGACCGAGCCTCTGGCACCCCACACCTTGATCTTCATCGCAGCCTCACCATCGCCTCTCCTCCCGGGAGCCTAGTACGGCCTAACCGCCGTCGCGCGAGTTTGCTCGCGGCCAGATGAAGATCATCGCCCCCTCCTGGCCGCCCTCGGCCACGATCGGGAGCGCCGTCGACTCGATCTCATACGACTCTCCCTTCACCGAGCGCATGACGAAAGTCCCGTGCGCCGGCCGGCCGCGGCGGAGCGCGCGGGTGGTCGGAAGCTCCTCGATGGGGATCGGCGCTCCGTCGGTGTCGAAGGGCCCGACGGCGTGGCTCCATTCATCGGCGGGGGTGCGTCCGGACTCCTCGAAGGAGATCCCGAGCAGGCCGCCGGCGGCCTCGTTGTAGAAGATCAGCGCGCCGTGCTCGTCCACCAGGAAGGCGGGGGTCGTCAGGCTGGTCAGGAAGTTGCGGGCGAGGATCAGCTCGAGCGGCTTCTGCGACATCGGTCACGAAGTCTCCCGTATGCTCGACGCTGGATGCGCCAAGGCGCTTGCGGGGCACTGATCGCGACGGCGGCCGTGGCGGCCACGGTGGCCGCGTTGGTCGGCTGGCCGCAGACGGCAGCCGCCCAGACACCGGGTGCGCCGGTCGTTCCGATCCCTGGCGACCCGCTCGGCGGCTCGGTCACGCCGTTCGAGGGGACGACCGCGGTCGCGAACCCGGTCGGGGGCATGACACCGCCGCCGCGCAACCCGTTCATGGCGCCCAACGGCCGCAGCAACATCCACGACGACGCCTACATGAGCGACACCTACGCCGTCGGCGGCCCGCTCGGGGACGGGGCGGAGCCTTCCTCCTGGTACCCGCCCGGACACGAGTGCGGGTCGATCACCTTCGACTCCTCGGGGCGGATCGTGAGCGTCTGCGTCGGCCTCGACCGCCCCATTCTGGTCCTGCTCGACCCGCACACGCTGGAGACCCTGGCGGCGATGCCGCTGCCGCCGCGGAACGTCGCGCCCGGCTCGAACCCTTTCACCGACTTCTCGGGCGGTGGCTACTTCTATCTCGATCAGCACGACCGGGCGGTGGTCCCGACGAACGATCGCCACCTCCTCGTCGTCTCGATCACGAACGGCCCCGGCTTCCAAGTGAGCGCCGACTACGACCTCAGCGGCAAGATTCCCGCCGGCGAGGGAATCGTGTCGGTTCTGCCCGACTGGCACGGCGGTCTCTGGTTCGTCACCCGCGGCGGCATGGTCGGGACGATCGACCGCGGCGACGGAACGGTCCGGACGATGAGGCTGTCCGGCGAGGGAATCTCCAACTCGTTCGCCGTCGATGAGGGTGGGGGGGTCTACATCGTCTCCGACAGGGCGCTCTACCGCTTCGACGCCGCCGCCAACGGCGGCCCCGCGGTCAGCTGGCGCGTCGTCTATCCCAACTCGGGCATCCACAAGCCCGGTCAGAGCGACGCGGGCTCGGGGACGACGCCGACGCTGATGGGCGGCAGGTGGGTCGCGATCACCGACAACGCGGATCCGATGGACGTGGTCGTCTATCGCCGGGCGATCAGGCTCAAGCCGAAGAAGCACAGGAAGCGGGCGCGCTCGGCCGGACGCAAGAGGAAGAGGAGGAAGGCCAGGGCGCGGCTGGTTTGCTCGGCGCCGGTCTTCGCCAAGGGCGCGAGCGCGACCGACAACTCGCTGATCGGCACCAATCGGTCGCTGATCGCCGAGAACAACTACGGCTACCAGATCAGTGCATCGGATCTGAGCGGCGGCATCAGCGAGCCCGGCTTGGCGCGGATCGACGTGGTCAAGAAGAAGGCGAAGAAGGGCAAGAAGAAGCGGAAGCGGCGCGCCAGGTTCCGTTGCCGGACCATCTGGACGAGCTCTGAGCGGGCTCCTTCCGTCGTGCCCAAGCTCTCTCTCGCCAACGGGCTCGTC
>DATFPJ010000019.1:0-2985 GCA_035264865.1 Solirubrobacterales bacterium | reverse complement strand
AGGTGAGGGGGCTGATGGACGGCCACATGCACTGGGTGAACTTCGAGTACCTCGGCGGGAACTTCCACTGCGGACGACCCTGGCACCCGTACGGGATCCCTGCCGCCCTGCCCGACTGCTCGAGCATCGAGGGGCCGGATGGAGCGGCCGACAGGGCTTCTCCCCGCGGACGGCGCTGGTCGCCAACGAGCGGACGCGGGGGAAGGTGACGGCTCGGAACGCGAGCCCGCTCGTACGGGCGCATCAGCCCGGGCGGCTCGAGTGGTACTGCAGCATCGGCCTGTAGGCACTTGACATACCGCTCGGTATCTGATCAGATACCGAGCGGTATCTGAAATGGAAGCGGTCACCGACATTCCGACTGCCGCGGTTTCCGCCGCTCCGGAGCTCCCGCCCGGCCCGGACTGGTCGGTGGCCCGCTCGACCTTCACCTGGTGGCGGCGCCCGCTCCAGACGCTCGAGGAGTGCCGGGCCCGGTACGGAGACATGTTCACCTACCGGATCGCCCACGAGGGAACCTGGGTCTTCGTCTCCGACCCGGAGGCGGTCAAACAGGTCTTCACGGGGGATCCCCGGCTGCTGCACGCCGGCGAGGCGAACATCGTCCTGTTGCCGGTGCTCGGCGAGCACTCGGTGCTGCTGCTCGACGAGCCGGCGCACATGAGGGAGCGCAAGCTGATGCTGCCGCCCTTCCACGGGAAGCGAATGCAGGCCTACCGCGAGGTCATGGCTCGCGTCGCCGCGGAGGAGATCGAGCGCTGGCCGACCGATCGGCCGGTCCGGATGCGTCCCCGCATGCAGGCGGTGACGCTCGAGGTCATCCTGCGCGCCGTCTTCGGTGTCGGTGAGGGTGATGCGCTGACCGCCCTGCGCGACGAGCTCCGCAGCACGCTCAACCTCCTCGGGAACCCGAGGCGCGCGATCTTCTTGGTGCTGCTCGGCCCCGAGCGGCTGCGGCGGTTCCCGCCGTTCCGCCGGCGGCTCGAGCGAGTGGACGCCCTCCTGTTCGAGGAGATTGCGGCGCGGCGGGTGACCACGGACCTGGCCGAGCGGGAGGACATCCTGTCGTTGCTCCTCCAGGCCCGCCGCGAGGACGGCAGCCCGATGAGCGATCGCGAGCTCCGCGATGAGCTGATGACGCTGCTCGTCGCGGGCCACGAGACCACCGCCACCGCCCTGTCCTGGGCGGTCGAGCTGCTGGCCCGGCATCCCGACGCCCTCGGTCGGCTGGAAGGAGAGGTGGCCGCCGGCGGAGACGAGTACCTCGACGCCGTGATCAAGGAGACGCTGCGGCTGCGGCCGGTGATCGCGCTGGTGCTCCGGAAGCTGGTCGAGCCGATGGAGATCGGTGGGCGCCTGCTGCCGGCGGGAGTGTCGGTCGCCCCCTCGATCTACCTCGCCCACCGGAACCCGGAGGTCTATCCGGAGCCCGAGCGCTTCCGGCCCGAGCGCTTCCTCGAGCAGCAGGCCGGCACCTACACATGGATTCCGTTCGGCGGGGGCGTGCGGCGCTGCCTCGGAGGCGCCTTCGCGGAGTTCGAGATGGCGGTGGTGCTGCGGGAGCTCGTCTCGCGCAGGGCGATCCGCCCGGTCGGGACCCGGCCGGAGCATTCCGTGCGGAGCACGATCACCAACGTGCCCAGCCGCGGCGCGGAGGTGATCGCGGGGGCGCGATGACCACGGACGGGCACACCTTTCTCTTCTGCGACCTCGTCGGGTTCACGGCGCTGACCGACTCCGAGGGCGACGAGCGCGCGGCGGCCGTCGCGGCCGCCCTGCATAACCACGCCTGCCGGCTGGCCGCGCAACATCGCGCCGAGGTCGTGAAGGCGATGGGCGACGCGGCGATGATCCGCTGCGAGGACCCGGCGGCCGCCGTCCTCCTGGCCCTGCGCCTCGTGGATCGGGTCGAGGCCGATCCGGCGCTCCCTCCGATTCGCGTCGGGGTACACAGCGGGCCCGCAGTTGCTCTGGACGGCGACTGGTACGGCCGCACCGTCAACGTCGCGGCCCGGCTGTGCACGGTCGCGGCCGGCGGCGAGGTGCTCGTCAGCGAGAGCACCCTGTCGGCGGCGCGCGAGCTCCCCCGTGTCTCCGTCGGGGAGCGCCGGCTGCACTGGCTGAAGAACGTCACCGAGCCGGTGGCCGCGCGGGCCGCGGAGCTCGAGCCCCGCCCGAGCCTCGCCGCGAGGCTCAGGCTGACGAGCTGCCCGCTCTGGGTCGGCCGCCGCTCACAGGCGACGGTGGGGGGTGCCGGCCTGTGACCCGCAGCCTGACCCGCAAGGAGAAGCAGGAGCGCACCCGATCGTCCCTGCTGCGGTCAGCGGCGAAGCTGATCTGCCGGAAGGGCATCGGGGAGGCGTCGGTCGACGAGATCGCGTCCGACGCGGGGTACACGAAGGGCGCCTTCTACGCCAACTTCAAGAGCAAGGAGGAGATGTTCCTGGTCATGCTCGACGAGGCTTACGCGGCTGAGCTCGACCGCCTCGAAGCGCATCTCCCGGGCGATCAGCACGTCGAGGAGGTCCGCCAGTCCGCCGAGGACTTCATGCAGTTCGTCCGCTCGGATCCCGAGTGGCCGCGTCTGTACTTCGAGTTCGTCGTATACGCAGCGCGCAATCCGGACTTCCGCGAGGAGCTCGCCACCCGCAACCGGGCGATGCGCGAGCGAATTGCCGAGGTGATCCGCAGGTGGACCGCGGACCTGGGCGAGCCCCCCTTCCCGTTCGAGGACATCGCGATGATGCTCTTCAGCCTGGCCGACGGATTCCTCGTTCAGCAGCTCGTCGAACCCGATGTCGACGAGAGTCTCTACGCCACGATGAATGAGACCCTGTTCAAGGGGATCGTGGCGTCAGGGCTGGACCTGGACATGGAGAACCTGGCCGAGGTTCAGGAGGCGAAGGCGCGCAAGGCGGGCGCGGGCCGGTAGGCCTCGCCGCGCAGCTCTCGGAGCTCCTCGAGAACCCCGAGCGCCCGGCTCCA
>DATFPJ010000018.1:0-6192 GCA_035264865.1 Solirubrobacterales bacterium | reverse complement strand
GGGCCACGACGGTCTTTCCCGAGCCAACCTCCCCCATCAGCAGGCGCTGCATCGGCTGCTCGCGCTCGAGGTCGGCGTCGATCTCCTCGATCGCCCGGCGCTGATCGCCGGTGAGCTCGAACGGCAGGGAGTTGAGCCAGGTGCGGACGCGATCGCCGGGGGCCGCCAGGCCGATGCCGCGGCTCGCTGAGCTCCGACGGCCCCGACGCGTGACCAGGGCCGCCTGGTAGAGGAAGAGCTCCTCGAAGGCAAGTCGCTCTCGGGCCGCCTCGGCAGCATGAACGTCGGCGGGGAAGTGCGAGGCGGTCAGGGCGTCGGTCGCGCCGGCCATGCGAAGCCCATGCCGGAGGCGCCCGGGGAGGGGCTCGACCGCGTGGCGGGCGAGCGGCAGGGCCTGCCAGACCCACTCGCGGATCCGCTGCGGGCGGATGCGCTCGCTGGCAGGGTGCACGGGGACGATTCCAGTTGTGTGGAGGCCGGCGCCCGGCCCGGCGTCGAGGAACTCGTGCTCGCCAACGGTGAATCCGCGCTTCTCGAGCTTTCCGTGGAGGAGCAGGCGGGTGCCCGGCTGGAGCCGGTCCGCGAGCCAGGCGCGGTTGAACCAGATCGCTTTCGCCTTGCCGCTCGCGTCCGAGACGTCGGCCTCGAGGATCGTGAGCCGTCTGCGCCGGGTCGGTCTCACCCTGGCGCCGGCGACCTCCACCTCGACCGTCGCCTCCTCCCCGAGCCTCAGATCGCCCAGCTGGACCGGCTCGGCCCGGTCGCGGTAGGCGTGGGGGAGGTGTCGCAGCAGGTCCCCCATGCTGGCGATCCCCATCTCGGCGGCGGCCGCGGCGAGCTTCGGCCCGGCGCCACGGAGTTTCGTCAGCGGCGCATCGAGGATCGCGGGTCGCGGCAGGGTCCCGAGCGGTGCCCCCAGGAGCCCCTCGCGCTCGAGGACCTCGCCGGTCCCGAGGGCGCGCGGGACGTAAATCGCGTCATCCGCGCGACGCGCCACAGCCGCTTCCATGGTCGGAGAGGCTAGGCGTAACGTTGGATGGCCCCCGCGGACCCGAAGACATGACGACGCAGCGAGCGAAGGAATCGGTCTGGGACTATCCGCGCCCTCCACGCGTCGAGCCGCTCGATCGCCACGTCCGCGTGATCCTCGGTGGGGAGACGATCGCCGAGAGCGACCGGGCCCTGCGAGTGCTCGAGACCGCCAGCCCGCCGACGATCTACATCCCGCGCGAGGACGTGCGGGAGGACGTCCTGATCGAGGTCCCGGACGTGAGCACCGAGTGCGAATGGAAGGGCACCGCGACCTATTTCCACGCCGAGGCGGGTGGGAAGCGCGCCAACCGCGCGGCCTGGCACTACGCGGAGCCGAAGGAGGGGTTCGAGCAACTCCGCGACCACCTCGCCTTCTACCCCCAACTCAAAACGGGTTCCTCCTCGCTGCGCTCTGAGGATCCTCGCACCTACGCCGCATTCCTCGACGACGAGCGCGTCACCCCGCAGCCCGGCGCCTACTACGGCGGCTGGGTCACGCAGGAGATCGAGGGCCCGTTCAAGGGCGAGCCTGGGTCCGAGAGCTGGTGAGGCCGGCCTACTGCGCGGCGAGCAGCCACCAGTAGTGCGGCTGCCCGCCCTCCTGAAGCTCCAGCTCGACGCCCTCGGGCCCGTGGGGTTCGACGTCGTCCAGCGCGATCGGGGCGGCCTCGCCGCCGATCACCGTGAGGATCTCCGCCCCCTCCCCCAGCCTCGCCATCGTCTCGGTCAGAGTTGTGCCCGCGCCGCCCCACGCCACGATCTCGTCGCCGACGAACCCCACGGCGTCGCCCTTCACGAAGCGGCCCTTCGCGTCGTCCCGCGCCGCCGGTGCGACCGAGCCCGCTCGGATGCCCTCGAGCGCGGCAGCGAGCCGCTCCGCGTTGTCGTCCAGCGAGGCGTGCGAGTCGAGCTCGACGAGGGCCGCCAATCCCGCCTGCTGGGAGGTGCAGTCGACGACGCGCGCCTGCTTGTCCGAGAGTTCGGCGGCGCGCTCGGCGGCCATCAGAACGTTCGGGTTGTTCGGGAAGACGAGCACCTCCTCGGACGGGACCTCGTGGATCGCCGCGAGCAGGTCGTAGATCGACGGGTTGAAGGTCTCCCCGCCATCGACGACGAAGGCGCCCAGCCCCTCGTAGAGCTCGCGCATGCCGCGGCCGGCGACGACGGCCACGGCCGCGCAGCGGCCCGCCTGCAACCGCGCGCTTCGCTCGGCGATCTGCTCGCGCATGTCGGCGACGTCGAGCTGGGAGACGCTCCCGGCATCCTCGAAGAGCGCCACTGCGGCCTCCGGCTCGTCGGTGTGGACGTGCACCTTGAGCGTCGCCTCGTCGCCGACCACCAGAACGGAGTCGCCGAGCTCCTCCAGCCTCGGCACGAATGAACGGCTCTCCAGCCCCGAGCCGGTGACGATGAAGTTCGTGCAGTAGCGGTAGCGGGTGTCCTCGTGGTGAGGGCGGGTATCGCTCGCCGGCGCGTAGTGCGGCAGGCCGTCCGAGATCGCGTCGTCGCCCCGGAGCCCGGCCACCACGCCGGCGAGGATCACCACCAGCCCGTGGGCCCCCGCGTCCACGACGCCCGACTCGCGCAGGACCTCGAGCTGCTCCGGCGTCCGGGCGACGGCCGCTTCGCCGTCGCGGACAGCGCCCTCCAGAAGCGCGGCGAGCAGCGCGTCCTGCTCCGCTGGAGTCGCATCCTGAGAGAGGCGCGCCTTCTCCATGTGCGCGAGACGCCTCGAGATCGAGTGCGCCATCTCGCGGAAGACGGTCAGCATCGTCCCCTCGGCGGGCTCCCTCACGGACTCGTATGCCGCATCGGCGGCGCGGGCGAAGGCCGCGGCTACCAGCATCGGGTCCACCAACTCGCCGGGGCGGCTCGCGAGCTCCTCGGCCGCGCCCCGGACGATCTGGCTGAGGATCACTCCCGAATTGCCGCGGGCGCCCATCAGCGCGGCACGGGCGAGCGCGTTGACCAGCTCGGTGCGCCCGATCTCATCCACCATCTGCCCGTCCAGGCGGTCGAGCTCATCGCTCACAGCTCGCAGCGTGAGCGCCATGTTGTCCCCCGTGTCGCCGTCGGCGACCGGGAACACGTTCAGGTCGTTGACCTCATTGCGCCGCTCATCAAGGTGCGCGGCGGCCGCGCGGATGACGCGCCGGAATCGCTCTATCGAGGGGTCAGCCATGCGGGGATTCGCGGACACCCTAGTCCTCGCTAACCGGCTTCGCCATCTGTCGGCCGCCTTACTGCAGGGCCGGGAGATCCGAAGGGATCCTAGTCAGGCGGCCTTGGTCACCTTGTTCGACTTCAGGCAGCGGGCGCAGACGTAGACGCGCCGGGTACGGCCGCCCTCCTCCTGGATCCGGACCTTCTGGAGGTTGGGATTGAAGCGCCGCCGGGTCGCGACCATCGAGTGGCTGCGCGAGTTGCCGAAGGCGGGACGCTTACCGCAGCTATGACAGACCTTGGCCATCGGCCGAGCAGGATAGCGGCGGGAGGGCACGCAGGTACATCCGTCCAAGTGGCGAACGCTGAAGCCTTTGCAGGGGATTTGCCACCCAATAATGGGTAGGCGGTAATCCTCTGCTGTTCCAGCCAGCGGACGGGAGGCAAATGAGCGTCGGTGAGACCCAGTCGATCCGATCGGGCGCCCGCAACGGGACGGACGCCATGCCGTCCGCATCGATCGCGGATTACCTCAGCGACATGGTCTCCACCCACGCCCCGGATGGGACCTACCGATACGTCTCGCCGGCGTCCAAGGACCTGCTCGGCTACCGGCCCGACGAGCTGGTCGGGACCTCGGCCTACGAGTACTTCCATCCCGACGACCGCGCGAAGATCGGGATTGCGCACCGCAGCGCCCGCCAGGGGGCGCCGTTCACCATCGCCTACCGCCTCCGGCGCAAGGACAACGAGTTCATCTGGGTCGAGACGACGACGCGCGTCCTCACCGACGAGGCCTCCGGCGAGGTCAAGGAGATCGTCTGCTCCACCCGGCAGCTCCAGCAGGAGCGAACCTTCGAGCGGCTGACCAGCGCCGAGCACCGCGCCACACTGGACCGCGTGCAGCGGGTGCTCGAGGAGGAACAGGTCCGGCTGGTCTACCAGCCCATCTTCGATCTCGAGACCGAGGAGGTGATCGCGTACGAGGCGCTGGCGCGCTTCCCCGGCGATCCGGCGCGGGGCCCCGACCGCTGGTTCTCCGAGGCCTGGGACATCGGGCTCGGCGTGCCGCTCGAGCTCCTCGCGGTCAGGGAGGCGGCTCGGGCCCTGCCCGAGCTTCCGGACGACGTGACGCTCTGCGTCAACGCCTCGCCTCCGACGATCTTCGCCCCGCCCTTCCTCTCCTGCTTCGGGCGGGATGCAAACCGCGTCACGGTCGAGCTGACCGAGCACCTCCAGATCGACGACTACGACGGCTTCGCCGCGAGGCTTCACCCGCTGCGCGAAGCCGGGGGGCAGGTCGCGATCGATGACTTCGGCGCGGGTTACGCCAGCCTGCGGCACGTCCTCAAGGTCCGCCCCGAGTGGATCAAACTCGACATCTCTCTGACCGAGCGCATCGACGAGAACCCGGTGGCCCACGCCCTCGCCAGCTCGCTCGTCTCGTTCGCCGAGGAGGTCGGCGTCCGCGTGGTCGCCGAGGGCATCGAGACCGAGGACGAGCTCGATGCGCTGCGGGAGATCGGCTTCCGCTACGGACAGGGGTTCTACCTCGGAACCCCCGGTCCTCTGGGCGAGGCCCTGGCCGCGGCCTAGTCGAGCGTTTCGCGCACGGCCGCCATCCGCATCACGGCGATCGCCGCGTTCCGGCCCTGATCTCGCTTGTCGCCGCCGGCTCGCGCCTCGGCCTGCTCTCGGGTTTCGCAGGTGATCAGTCCGAAGGAGCAGGGCACGCCGGTGTCGAGCTGGACGCGCTGGATCCCGCGAGCCGCCTCGGCGCAGACGTAGTCGTAGTGGTTGGTCTCGCCGCGGATGACGACCCCGAGGCAGGCGACCCCGTCGAAGCGTGCGGACTCGGCGCACCACTTCGCACCCAGAGGCAGCTCGAACGCCCCCGGCACCTCGTGGGTGTGGACCGAGGTCGGCGCAACCCCCTCCTCCCCGAAGGCCACGATAGCGCCGTTCACCAGGCGCCCGGCGAGGTCGTCGTAGAAGGTCGCGACGCAGATCGCGAACTCCTTCTCCGCGAGTTCGGCCACGCCGGGAACCTATCCGTACCGCGGAGTTCTAGTCGCCGGGCGGGTAGTCCCCGGACTCCCGCCGGTTCTCCTCGTCCTTGCGGTGCTCCTCGTAGATCAGCTGCTCGTCGAGGGGCAGGCCCTGGTGGTGGAGCGCATGTCCCATCCGCTCGCGCTTGGCCCGCAGGTAGGCCTCGTTGTGGGGATTGGGGACAGCCTGGATCGGGACCTGGTCGGTGACCGAGAGCCCGTAGCCCTCCAGACCGAGGATCTTCTTCGGGTTGTTGGTGAGGATGCGGATGCTGGAGAGGCCGAGGTCGACGAGGATCTGGGCCCCGATGCCGTAGTCGCGGAGGTCGGCGGGCAGGCCGAGCTTCAGGTTGGCGTCGACGGTGTCGAGCCCCTCCTCCTGAAGCTTGTAGGCGCGCAACTTGTTGAGCAGGCCGATGCCGCGCCCCTCCTGCGAGAGGTAGAGGAGCACACCCTTGCCCTCCCGCTCGATCATCGCGAGCGCCGCCTCGAGCTGCTCGCCACAGTCGCACCGCAGCGAGTGGAAGACGTCGCCGGTCAGGCACTCCGAGTGGACTCGCACCAGCACGTCGTCCTCGCCCGCGACTTCGCCCTTGACCATCGCGACGTGGTGCTTCTCGTCGATCAGCGACCGGTAGCCGACCGCCGTGAACTCACCGAAGGCGGTGGGCAGCGTGGTGGAGACGATCCGCTCCACCAGCTTCTCGGTCCGCCGCCGGTAGGCGATCAGGTCCGCGACGGTGATCATCTTCAGGTCGTGCCTGGCGCAGTAGTCGACCAGGTCCGGAACGCGCGCCATCGTGCCGTCCTCGTTCATCACCTCGCAGATCACGCCCGCGGGGATCAAGCCGGCGAGCCGAGCCAGGTCGACCGCGGCCTCGGTCTGGCCGGTCCGCTCGAGCACGCCGCCGTCCTTGGCCTTGAGCGGGAAGACGTGGCCGGGCTGCAC
>DATFPJ010000017.1:0-4223 GCA_035264865.1 Solirubrobacterales bacterium | reverse complement strand
ACCTCGGCCACCTCGGCGCGCCGGTCGATCGGCTTGTCGCCGTAGCGGTAGCCGGCGATCGCAAGGAGCAGCTTGGGCTCGAGCTGGCCGAACCGGTCGATCACGCTGCGAGGCCCGAACTCCGGAGCGCAGGTCGCCCAGATCGCGCCGAGGCTGGCCGTGGCCAGGAAGGCGACCAGCGTCTCCGGGATGTTGGGCAGATAGGCGACGACCCGATCGCCTGGACCGACGCCGAGCCCCTGCAGCCCCGCCCGGGCCCTGGCCACCTGCTCGCGGAGGTCCCCGAAGGTGAGCTCGAAGTCATCCCTGGTCTGCGAGCGCGCCAGCACAGCGATCTGGTCGGTGTCCTCATCCTGGCCGAGCATGTGTTCGGCGTAGTTGAGGCGCGACCCCGTGAACCACTCGGCGCCCGGCATCTCGCGCGAACCGAGCACCCGCTCATACGGGGTGTGCGCACGGACCTCGAAGAAGTCCCAGATCGCGCCCCAGAATCCCTCCAGGTCATCGACCGACCAGCGCCAGAGCTCGTCATAGCCGGCGTGGTCGATGCCCCTTTCGTCCCGCAGCCAGTCGAGGTAGCGCCCCAGCTGCGTGGTCTTCCGGACGTCGGCGGGCGGCGTCCACATCACGGCTCCGATCTCCTCCACACGCGTCACGCTCAGACTGAGATATTGTCAGGTTTTCTGACACTTAGCCCGGAGACGACCGAGTGGACCGACGAGCGGCGCGATCAGTTCCTGCGCGCGAACGTCGAGGCGATCTACGAGGAGCTCACTGAAGGCCTCACCAAGGCGCTCCGCGACGACGAGCTGCTCGACGCCGCCGCCGAGCGCTATCCGGGTCTGGCCCCGACCCGCGCGGAGATGGCCGCGGAAGCCGAGCGCCGGCTCGCCGACAAGCAGGGGCTGGAGATCGCGCAGGGTCTCTTCCTCTCGCATGTCCTCGCCTCGCCGCGGGCGGGAGCCCATCTGGTCTGGGCGATGCTCCGCCCCACCCACGAGGCGCTCGAGCGAATCGACGACTTCCGCGCCACGGGCGAAGCCGACCTCGGCACGGCCGTCGTGCGCCGCGAGGGGAGCGCCGGGTACCTGGAGATCCGCAACCCGCGCCATCTGAATGCCGAGGACGACACCACCCTGTGGGCAACCGAATGCGCGGTCGATCTGATCCTGCTGGATCCCCAGATTGAGATCGGAGTGATGCGCGGCGGGATCGTGGACCACCGTCGGTACGCGGGCGCGCGGATCTTCGGGTCGGGGCTCAACCTGACTCGGCTCTACCTGGGGCAGCTCCCATTCCTCTTCTTCGTCACCCGCGATCTCGGCTTCGTCAACAAGATCTACCGCGGGCTGAGCGGTCCCGAGCATCGTCCCGATGAGCCGGAGGAGACCACCGAGAAGCTCTGGGTCGCTGCCGCGGAGACCTACGCGATCGGTGGCGCCTGCCAGCTGCTCCACGTGATGGACCACGTGATCGCCGCGCGCGGCTGCCGGCTCTTCCTGCCCGCCCGCAAGGAGGGAATCATCCCCGGCGCCTCACCCCTGCGGCTTCCGCGCTCGGTCGGCGATCGGCTGGCGCGGCAGGCGATCCTCTCGGGGCGGGAGTTCGAGGCGGGCGTGCCGCCCGCCGAGCTGCTCTGCGACGAGGTGGTCGAGCCCGAGGCGGTCGACGAGGCGATCGCGGCGCGGGTGGAGGCCCTCACCAGCTCCGGGCTGGTCAACGCGGCGGCCAACCGGCGGGCGATTCGGGTGGGCGAGGAGCCGCTCGACGTCTTTCGGCAGTACATGGCGACCTTCTCCAGAGAGCAGGCGTACTGCCATCTGAGCCCGGCCCTGGTCAGCAACCTCGAGGAGCACTGGAATGCACACCAGCGCAAGGTCTGACGCCGCGGTCTGGGATCCGGTCGAGACCGGCCCGCGCGAGCGGCTCGGCGAGCTGCAGCTCGATCGGCTCCGCGCCACCGTCGAGAGAACCCTGCGGGACCAGCCGCCGATGGCGGACCGCCTCACCGAGGCGGGCATCGCCGCGGCCGGCGAGATCTCCTCGCTCGACGACCTCACCCGGCTCCCCTTCAGCCGAAAGTCGGACCTGCGCGAGAGCTATCCGTTCGGCCTGCTCGCGGTGCCGCTCGAGCAGGTCGTCCGCGTACACGCCTCGAGCGGCTCGCACGGCAAGCCCACGGTCGTCGGCTACACCCGGGCCGACCTCGAGGCCTGGATCGAGGTGATGGCCCGCTGCATGACCATGGCCGGCGTGCGGCCCGGAATGATCGTCCACAACGCCAACGGCTATGGGCTCTTCACCGGCGGCCTCGGCTTCCACTACGGCGGCGAGCGGATCGGTGCCACCGTGATCCCGGTCTCCGGCGGATTCACTGCCCGGCAGGCGATGCTGCTGCGCGACCTCGGCGGGCAGGTCCTCTGCGCCACCCCCTCGTACGCGCTGGTGATCGCGCAGGCGGTCCGGGACGCGGGACTGGAGCCGAGCGACCTCGCGCTCCAGATCGGCCTCTTCGGGGGCGAGCCCTGGACCGAGGAGATGCGGACCGAGCTCGACCGCGAGCTGGGCATCGAGGCGGTCAGCTTTTACGGGCTCTCGGAGATGTGCGGCCCGGGCGTCGCCGCCGAGTGCCTGGACGCCCGCGACGGGCTCCACGTCCAGGAGGACCACTTCCTGGTGGAGGCGGTCGACCCCGAGACCGGCGAGCCGGTACCCGAGGGCGCGGACGGCGAGCTGGTCTTCACCACGCTTCTCAAGCAGGCCCAGCCGCTGATCCGCTATCGCACCGGCGACATCGGCTCGATCACCAGCGAGCCGTGCGCCTGCGGCCGCACCTTCGCGCGGATCACCGCCCTGCGGGGCCGCCTCGACGACATGCTGATCATTCGCGGCGTCAATCTGTTCCCGTCCACAGTCGAGACGCTGCTCCTCGGGGTCGCGGAGGTCGCGCCCCACTACCGGCTGATCGTCGAGCGCCCCGCGGAGATGGACGAGGTGACCGTCGAGTGCGAGCCGGCGGACTCGGACATCGACAGGGCGGAACTCGCGTTGCGGCTGGAGACCCTCCTGCGCGATCACACGGGCATCCGGATCCCGGTCTCGGTCCTCGAGCCCGGCGCCGTGCCCCGCAGCGAGGGGAAGGCGGTCCGGGTGGTGGACCGCCGGCAGGCGTCCTAACCAGCAGCACGGCGAAACCGCCGACGTCCGCCGCTGTCGCTTTCACGCGAAGGGAGCAGCGCCGGTTCAGCCGGAGACCGCTGCCCCTGCGCATGGGAAGCGGTAAGACAGGGGGCCCCGTGGATTACTTCACGCGCTCGTAGACGCGTGGGAAGAACACCGAGGTCACGTAGGCGGCGGACTCTCGGCATCGTTTCGTCTTGCAATCGGGGATGACAGCATCGAAGGTGGCCTCGTCACCGTCGATTCGATAGTGGACGACGACGGGCGGATCCCCAAGCGTGAACGTCCGATCGTCGACTGGGGTGTAGCTGTCTTCGTCCACCTGCTGGCCGTTCGCATCGTAGGAGGCGAACGAGCCGTCCTCGCCGAAGCCATGGGAATGCTCGATCGGTTTCGCTCCGTGGCATGGGTCGCTGTCGGTAGGTGTTAGGCCGGGGTAATCCGTCACCCACTCGCTCACCAGATCGTCAAGACCGGCTTGCTTGAACGCTCGCAATTGGTCCTCGCAGACGTTCTGGGTGCTCCACTCCCCGATGAGCCCGGCGTCTGCGGCGGTGTCCGGCTCCTCGGCCGAAGTGGTCGTCGTGGTCGCCGCCGACTCGTCGTTCGAGTCATCCGATCCGCATCCGAGAGGCCCGAGAATCAGCGCTGCAAGGCATGCGGGAAGCACTATGTAGACGCGGCGGATGTCGGCCTTCCGTTCGGCTTGGTCGAGCCACCCTCCCACCGATCGCGCGGTGCGTCAAGAGCCTGGCTGCCGAGCGCTTTCGCTTCGCGCGAAAAGCAGCAGCTCGCGATCGGCGCCCGCCGTCTCGCGGGCTAGATCGCCGCCGCTACGGAGCCGCCGAAGCCTTCGCCTCCTCGGCGGCCCCGACCTCCGGCAGCGGAACCCCGGCGACCTCGTAGGCCTCCGGCTGATCGAGCGTCTCGCGCTCCAGCAGCGCGTTCGCAAGCGCGTCGAGCCGCCAGCGGTTCTCCTCGACGAGGCGCTCGACCTCGGTGTGGGCCTGCTCGACGATGCGGCGCACCTCCTCGTCGACGAG
>DATFPJ010000016.1:0-11168 GCA_035264865.1 Solirubrobacterales bacterium | reverse complement strand
TGCCCGCTCACCATCGAGATGTAGTTGTCGAGGCTGAGGTGGCCGGTCGCGTAGTAGTTGGGGACGAAGGCGCCTTTTGCGGTGAGCGTCTTCGCCAGGTACGGGATCTGCGTGTTCGGCCCGAAGGTCTCGTCGGCGTTCTCGTTCTCCAGCACCACGATGAAGACGTGCTTGACATGGGGCACCGTGGCGGTGCCGGAGATCTGCGCCGTGGCCCCGACGACTCCCGCGGCAAGGCCCGCGGTTACGGCCACGGCAAGGGCGATCCGGCGTCTCATCCCACCACCCCCAGCGCGTTGATCTGGTCACTCAGCCGCGTCACGGTGCTGTCCGGGCTGGAGAAGATCTCCTCGGGGTTCGCGCGGGCCGTCGGGTAGCCGAGCGCCTCGAAGTACTCGAGCATCTCCGGCGAGCCGATGTGGAGGCCCTCGCTCTCCTCCGCCTCCTGAGCAGCCGGGTCCAGACCGGTGCCTTGCAGGTCGCATGGCGTCGTCACCGGCGGTGCCGGGAGCGGCAGGTCGGGAACGTCGAAGTTCGGGTTCTGCCAGTCGAACGAGCGGCCGATGTTCGAGGCGTAGCGGTGGCGCTTGTTGAGGTAGCCGAGGCCGAACCGGTAAGAGAGCAGCTTGAGGATCGACTCGTGCGTGACCGTCATGTGGCTGACGTAGCCTCGTCGCGCGTAGGGCGAGATCGCCACGCCCGGAATGCGGAACCCCGTGATCCCGAAGTTCTCGTCGAGGTTCGAGCTCTGCCGGTCGTCCGGGACGAGCACCGGCGAGACGTGGTCGAAGAACCCGCCCCATTCGTCGTAGTTGATGAACATGGCGCCCGTCCTGAATTGCGGCGAGTTGACGAAGGCGTGGGTGATGTCCGCCTGGAACGCCTGGCCGATCCTGATGTCGCCGTGGGGATGCTCATCGCCCGAGAGTCCCCGGCCGCCGCCTCCGTCGAGGAACATCGGATCGACGAACGCCAGGTTGGGAAGGTTGCCCGACGCGGCATCGGCGTAGAACTCGGAGACCGGCTTGATGATCGAGAGGTACCGGGGCCCGAAGACGCCGATGAAGGCGAGGTCGCTGAAGTAGTAGGTGACCTTGAGCCCCTGGGACAGCATCAGGTCCCAGATCGTCAGCCACTTGTAGAGGCCTCCGTCGGGGATTGCCGCGACGGCGTCCTCGGGATCGGCGTTGGTCTTGTTGCCGCCTGAGGTGGCCGAATGCATGTACTCGCGGTTCGGCCAGGTCGGCCCGAGGAGCGAGCAGAAATAGCGGTCATAAAGGGTGAAGGCGTCGGCGACCGCCGGGCTGAAGGGAAGGTCGGCCTTCTCGTAGTAGCCGATCGCGAATTCGTCGTTCGGGGACTTGCGGAACCCGTCGAGCTTGCCGCCGTCGTATTGCGTCCGTCCTCCCTCCCAGGAGTGGTCGGGGTCCTCGAACGCGCATCCCTGGAAGTCCGGGGCAAGTGGGTGGGTCGGGTGCGGGACGCCCTGGTCATCTGGATAGACGAGCCCGGCGTTCTTGGCGTCCGCGTTCGGGTGCCAGCCGAAGTAATGATCGAAGGAGCGGTTTTCCTGCATCAGGACGACGAAGGTGTCGATCGGCATATTGCTGGGGCTGGGGAGTCCGGCAGCCGTCTGGACGCTCGCGGCCTGTGACATCAGCGCCTTCGCGGGCAGCGCTGTAGCGAGGCCCGCCGCGCCGGCCAGCAGCGCGGTCTTTGCCAGGAACTCGCGGCGGCGCATGTGCTCCTCGGGGTGCTCGGCGGCGAACCGCTCCTCCCTCGCATTCATGGCGCGATCACCGTCTCACAGTCGTAGACGCCGTCCTCGGAACGATCCACGTAGACCGTGTCGATGCCGGCACCACAATCGATCGTGTCCGGGCCGTTATCCCGGGCCTGGATCACGTCGTTGCCCGTTGTCCCGTTGATCGTGTCGTAGCCCGGGCCGCCGGTGAGGTTCTTGGCGAGGACGACGGCGCCGGTCGCCAGCGCGATCGCAAGCAGAACCGCGAGCGCGACGACCAACGCTCGGCCGCGATCCGTCGCCCAGCGGCGCCAGGCGCGGGGCTCTTCAGTCGTACCCCTCAAGCCGGGCGAATATAGCCCCGCGCATCGCGCGGTGCGCCACTTCCCTGTGAGCGTCGGTCAGGCCAGTGAAGCGCCGGCGGGAACCCGGACCAGGTCGCGCTGGTCGAGAAGCTCGGCGACCTGGACGGCGTTGAGGGCCGCCCCCTTGCGGAGGTTGTCGCCCACGACCCAGAGGTTGAGGCACCGCTCGTGCGAGGGATCCCGCCGTATGCGGCCGACCAGAACCTCGTCGCGTCCCGCCGCCGCGATCGGCAGCGGGTAGATCCCGTCGCCGGGATCGTCGAGCACCACCAGGCCGTCGGTCCCGGAGAGGAGCTCGCGGCACTCCTCAGGGGAGAGCTCCCGCTCGGTCTGGACGTTGACGGACTCCGAGTGACCGGTGACCACCGGCACGCGGGCACAGGTCGCGGAGATGCCGACCGCCTCGGTGAGCCCGAGGATCTTGCGCGTCTCGCCCATCACCTTGCGCTCCTCGGTCGTGTAGTCGTCGCCGTTCTTGAAGCTCTCGACCTGCGGCAGCACGTTGAAGGCGACCTGGTGCGGATACACCTTCGGCTCGACCTGCTCGCCTTTCAGCACAGCCTCGGACTGCTCGCGCAGCTCCGCGATCGCGTTCCTGCCCGTACCGGAGACCGACTGGTAGGTCGAGACGATCAGGCGCTGGATCCCCGCGGCATCGAGGATCGGCTTGAGGGCGACCATCAGCTGCATCGTCGTGCAGTTCGGGTTGGCGACCAGGCCGTTGTGGCCCTCGACCGCATCGTCGTTGACGCCGGCGACGACGAGCGGGACGTCGTCATGCATGCGCCAGAAGCTCGTGTTGTCCACCACCACGGCGCCCGCCTCGATCCATCTTGGGGCCCACTCGGAGCTGACCTTGCCCCCAGCGGACGAGAGGATCAGGTCGAGTCCCTGGAACGAGTCCTCGGTGAGCTCGCGAACCTCGAGCTCCTCCCCCGCGAAGCCGACCTTGTTGCCCGCGGAGCGCGCAGAGGCGAGCGGCACGACCTCGGAGGTCGGGAAGCTGCGCTGCGCGAGCACCTCGAGCAAGGTCGAGCCGACCGCGCCGGTCGCGCCCACGACTCCGACTCGGTATCCGCCGTTCGCAGCCATCTCGCAAAGGGTACGGAGTCGCCGGGACTAGCTGGAGACCGTCGGGCGGTGCTCGGCCCCGGTGGGCTCCTCCTTGCGGATCGCGTCCGTGCCCAGCTGGAAGGAGTCGTGGAGGGCCTCGACGGCCTGCGGCACCTGATCGCCCCGGATCACGCAGGAGATCTTGATCGGCGAGGTGGAGATCATCTCGATGTTGATCTTGTTCTCGCCGAGGACCCGGAAGACCTGCGCGGCTACGCCCGGGTGGCTGCGCATCCCGGCGCCCACGATCGAGACCTTGCCCATGTTCTGATCGGTCTCGATCCCGATCTCGGAGTCCTCGAGGCGGATCGCATCGACCGCGCTCTCGAGGTCGGCGGCCTCCACCGTGAAGGAGAGATCGGCCCCGCCGTCGTGGGAGACCGGCTCGTTCTGGATGATCATGTCGACGTTGATGTTGGCGTCGGCGAGCGCGCCGAAGATCCGGCCGGCGACGCCTGGCTCGTCGGGCACGCCGGTGAGCGTGACGCGCGCCTCGTCGGTCGAGTGTGTGACTGCGGTGATCAGCGGCTGTTCCATGGTCTCCTGCTCCGAGACGACGAGGGTACCGGTGCTCTCGTCGACCGAGCTGCGGCAGTGGATCCGGACCCCGTGGTTCCGGCCGTACTCGACCGCCCGCAGCTGAAGGACCTTCGCGCCCGACGAGGCCATTTCGAGCATCTCCTCGTAAGAGACGACCGGCAGCATGCGGGCGTCTGGCACGATCCGCGGATCCGCGCTGAAGACGCCAGCGACGTCAGTGTAGATCTCGCACTCCTGGGCTCCCAGCGCCGCCGCGAGCGCGACCGCCGTGGTGTCCGACCCGCCGCGACCCAGCGTGGTCACGTCGCGGCTGTCGGTCGAGACGCCCTGAAAGCCGGCGACCAGGACGATCGAGTCCTCCTCGAGAGCCTTGCGGATGCGGTCGGCGCGCACGTCGATGATCCGCGCCTTGGTGTGCGAGGAGTCGGTGACGATGCCGGCCTGCGAACCGGTCAGCGAGATCGCGCGGTGGCCCAGGTCGTTGATCGCCATGGCGCAGAGCGCGCACGACTCGCGCTCGCCGATCGAGAGCAGCATGTCCATCTCGCGCGGATCCGGCCGGGGCGAGATCTCACGCGCCGCCTCCAGCAGCCGGTCGGTCGTCTTGCCGCGGGCGGAGAGCACAGCCACGACCTGCTGCCCGCGCTCGCGCGCGGCGACGATCCGGCGGGCGGCGCGCTTGAGCTCCTCGGTGCCGGCCACCGAGGTGCCGCCGAACTTCATCACCACGATGCCGTTCGTCGCCGTCGCGCTCATCGCGGATGAGCATAGGCAACGGGGGCGGCGGCTCCCGGCGTGATGCAGGTCACACATCTGGATATATCGGATTGATATATCTGTGGCTCGATGGAGCTCAGCGCCACAGGCAAGGTGATTCTCGGGATGCTGGCCGCCCGGCCGCGATCCGGTTATGAGATCAAGCAGCTGGTCGACCACTCGGCGCGCTACTTCTGGGCGGCGAGCTACGGGCAGATCTATCCCGAGCTGAAGAAGCTCGAGAAGGCCGACCTGATCACCGGCGACGACTCCTCCACTGGGGCGCGGCCGCGCACGACCTTCCGGCTCACAGCCGAGGGCAAGCGCGTGGCGCGCGAGTGGATGCGAAAGCCGCCCGAGGTCCTCGAGATACGCGACGAAGGCCTGCTGAAGCTCTTCTTTGCGGGATCGATCGACGCGAAGCGCGCGGCGGAAGTCGCGCGCGAGCGCGCGGCAGCGTCGAGGGCGAAGGCGGCCCAGCTCCGGGCGATCGCCGAGCAGGTCGAGGAGACCGGCACGCCCGAGGGCGCGGCGGCGACGCCGGACGCCGGGTCACTCACGGTGCTGCGTTACGGCATCGAGGCGAGCGAATGGACGGCGGAGTGGTTCGACCGCGCCGCCGACGATCTGGAACGAGAGACATCCGGGGCTGCGGCCACCGGAGGGAGGTAGGAGATGTTCGACGCACTGGCACGTCTGGCACAGGGACACGGCAAGCGCGTGGCGATCTTCGCCGCGGTCTTCTTCGTCGTCGCGGGCGCGATCGGTGGCGGTGTCGCCAGCAAGCTGGCGCCATACGGGGCCGATGACCCGGCCACGGAGAGCGTCAAAGCGGGCGACCGCCTCGAGGACGACGGCTACCGCGAGGCGGGCACCATCGTCCTGGTCCACAACGTCGATCCGAACAGCAAGCAGGGCCAGGCTCGCATCGCCTCCCTGGAGAGCCAGCTCAAGGGGAACCCCGAAGTCGCCTCGGTCACGAGCTACGCGGACAGCCACAGCCGCGACTTCGTTTCGCGCGGCGGCGACGCAACCTACCTGGCCGTCGCGCTCAAGTCCACCGACGACAAGGAGCGCCAGGACGCGGCCAAGGCGATCGCGGACGACCTGGATGGGCAGCCCGGCGTGACGATCGGCGGGATCGACCTCGCCCAGGAACAGGTCAACAAGCAGGTCGAGAAGGACCTCCGGATGGCCGAGCTGCTCGCCTTCCCCATCCTCTTCCTGCTCTCGCTGCTCTTCTTCCGCAGCGGCGTGGCGGCCCTGCTGCCCCTGATGATCGGCGGCCTCGCCATCGTCGGCACGTTCCTGCTGCTCAGGCTCGCCAACGAGGCCGTCGACGTCTCGATCTTCGCGCTCAACCTGACCACCGGACTCGGGCTGGGGCTGGCGATCGACTACAGCCTGTTCGTCGTCTCCCGCTACCGCGAGGAGATCGCGAAGTCCGGGCCAGGCTCCGTGGCGATGAGGCGGACGATGAACACGGCTGGGCGGACGGTGCTCTTCTCCTCGCTGACCGTCGCGGCGGCGCTTGCCTCGCTGATGGTCTTCCCCCAGCGCTTCCTCTATTCGATGGGGCTCGGAGGGACGCTGGTCGCCCTGCTCGCCGCGACGATCTCCCTCACCGTCCTCCCGGCCGTCCTGGCGCTGCTCGGCAACCGGGTGAACGCGTGGTCACCGAGCTTCCTGCAGCGACGCGCCGAGCGCGACGCCACGGTCACCGAGGCGGGCTTCTGGTACCGGCTCTCTCGCTTCGTGATGCGGCGGCCGATCGGGATCGCGACCGTCACGGCGGTTCTCCTCCTGGTCCTCGGCATCCCCTTCTACTCGATCAAGTTCACCTCGGTGGACGCCCAGGTGCTGCCGGAAAGCGCCAGCGCCCGGCAGGCCGACAACGTGATGCGGGCCGAGTTCCCGCCCTTCCGCGACACGCCGAACCTGCTGCTTGTCGAGAACGCCACCCCGCAGTCGCTCCAGGCGATCAGCAGGGACGTGGCCCGGGTCGACGGCATCGCCCAGGTGCTGCCTCCGCGGCAGCTCGGCAACGGCGACGCGCTGATCCAGGCGTACTCCAAGCAGAGCTACATCGATCAGACGAGCAGGGACGCGGTCAAGACCATGCGCGACCTGCCGGTTCCGGCCGGCTCGGAGCTGCTGGTCGGCGGCGCGGCGGCCCACTTCGTCGATCTCCAGTCGAGTCTCAAGTCGCACGCTCCGATCGCGCTGGCGATCGTGATCGTCGCCACCTTGATCGTGCTCTTCCTGATGACCGGCTCGCTGATCCTGCCGGTGAAACAGCTGGTGATGAACGCGCTCAATCTGAGCGCGACGTTCGGGATCCTGGTCTTCATCTTCCAGGACGGCCGACTGGAGGGGCTGCTCGACTACCGCGGCCAGGGCGCGCTGGAGCAAACCATGCCGATCCTGCTCTTCGCGGTGGTCTTCGGGCTCTCCACCGACTATGGGGTCTTCCTGCTCTCCCGGATCAAGGAGGCGCACGACTCGGGGATTCGGAACTCCGAGGCTGTGGCCGTGGGTCTGGAGCGGACGGGGCGGATCGTTACCGCGGCCGCGCTGCTCTTCGCGATCGCGATCGGCGCCTTCGCGACCTCACACATCATCTTCATCAAGGAGAACGGCATCGGCACCGCCCTCGCGGTCCTGATCGATGCCAGCCTGATCCGGGCCCTGCTCGTCCCGTCCCTGATGGAGCTGCTCGGCGACTGGAACTGGTGGGCCCCGCGCCCGCTGCGCCGCCTCCACGCCCGCTTCGGGCTCAGCGAAACGCGCCCGGAGCCGGCCGCCGGATGAAGGCGCTCAGTTAGCGGGGACCCCCACGAGTATCCTGGCCGCCCGTGACCATCGCCACGGCCATATTCCTGATCGCGGTCGGCGCGATCCTGCGCTATGCGATCAACGTCGAGAGCGACGTCATCAACATCCAGACCGTCGGCCTGATCCTGATGATCGCCGGCGGCGCCGGCCTGGCGCTCTCGCTGCTCTACGAGCTGGTTCAGCAGGGCCCGCGCGACCGCGACGAGGTTCCCCCGCGCGGCGGCTACGACGACCCCACCCGCCGCCTCTAGCTATCCCGGCCAGGGCCCCTGCACCGGCCCGCCGCCCTCCGAGTAGAGCAGCAGCCAGGCGAGCAGCGCCAGGATGGCGATCACGACGGAGATCACGAGGCTCGCCTCGAGCATGTGCACCGCCTCCTCGCCGTCCTCGCTGAGGCGCGCATACGCGCGGTTCAGGCGCACCAGGACGACGCCCCACGCCACCATCATCACGGGGCAGCCCACCAGCGCCAGGAAGTAGACGGCCAGGTAGGGCTGGCCCAGCTGCGAGAGAACCCAGAGCCAGCCGAGCGGGATCGCCACCAGCAGCAGGCTTCCGACGAAGATCAGCAGGCCGAACAGCGCGGCGGTCAGCCTGAGTGGTGCTTGCTGCGAGTGGCGCGCCGGCATCATCAGCCAGTCCTCCCCGACAGCGCGAAGACCCTCTCCGTCAACCGCCAGGCCGGGCGGGCCTCGACGATATCGCGCACATCACGCCGATAGGCAAGCAGCCAGAGACTGGGAACGACCTGGAAGTCCGCGGCGTTGAGCTGCGCCCCATCGAGCACGCCCGATTCGACCATCGAGTCGACCCGGTCGAGGACGTGCGGCAGGGCCGCCAGGTCGAGCCGCTCCGTCTCGTCGCTGATCCCGAAGAAGCGGCCGGCGATCCGCATCACCATGCGCCTCCGGCGCCTAGTCGGTGCGAGGAGCGCGCCCAGCCTGCCGGAGTCCGCGTGATCCACCAGATTCGACAGGTCGCGGCGCCCGGCGGCGACTACGAGGCGTCGCGCGAGCGGCTGCAGGACCTCGTCCGCGAAGCGCTCCGCATCCTCGACCACGGTGAGGCGGTGAGGCGGCAGCAGCGGGGGCTCGGGCTCGATCCGATCGAGGAAGCGGGCGATGTTGCGATTGCCCTGCACGCGCGCCCCGTCGAGCTTCAGCGCCGGGACCGTGCGCCCCGGAAAGCCGAGCGGCCTCATGGCAACCGTCTGCAGGCCGCTGAGCAGCCGGAAGGGCCGCCAATCGAGCCCCTTGTGCTCGAGCATCAGCATCGCCGCACGGCAGGCGTGGGAGCCCGGGATCACGTAGAGCCTGGGCAGCGGGGCCGGTCGAATCGGCGTCGCCTCCCGCTGAGACTTAACCATACGGTTAAGTGTATCGCTGATCCAGCAGCTGCGCGAGGTTGCGGAAGCTGCCCTTCCAGCCCCAGCGGTGAAGCGCGCGTACCCGCCGGTTCGGCTGCCGCTCGTGGGTGAGCACGACCTCGGTCCCGTCTTCGGTGTCGTGAAACTCGACGGTCACTGTGGTCGCGTCCGGCTTCATGTGGACAGTCGGGAAGTCCTCCCATCCCATCGTGAAGACGAGGCGCTCCGGCGGGCTGATCTCGAGGTAGCGGCCCACCAGCTGGACGAACTCGCTGTCTTGACCCGGGAGCTTGGCGAAGAGTTCGCCGACGCGCGAGGTGGACGTGATCCGGAATTCGCCCCCCACGCGGGCATCGACCTCCGCGTGCGGGCTGCGGCCACCGGGCCCGTTCAGCCACTGCCGCAGCAGGTCCGGATCGATCCAGGCGCGAAAGACCTGCTCCCGGGGCGCTTTGAAGTTTCGCCTGATCTGGAGGACGGCCCAACTCGGCGGGTGCGCCTCGGGTCTGGCGGCGGCCATCAGCTCCCATGCTCCTGCTGGATGGCGAGCAGCCGCTCGAGCGAGTCGAAGCGCTGCTCCCAGAAGCGGCCGTAGTCGGCGATCCACTGAAGCGCGTCCGCCAAAGGCTCCCGCTCCAGATGGCAGCGGCGCACCCGACCTTCCCGCTCCCGGGTGATCAGGCCGGCACGCTCGAGCACCGTCAGGTGCTTCGAGATCGCCGGCAGCGACATGTCGTGGGGAGCCGCCAGGTCGCTGACGGTCCGGTCGCCCTCCGTCAGCGTGACGAGGATCTGCCTCCTGGTCGGGTCGGCCAGGGCCGCGAAGGTCTCGTCGAGACCCGCCGGATGCTTAACCATGTGGTTTAGCTTAGCCGAGCGACTGGCGACCGGCGAGAGCCTTCCCGAGCGTGACCTCGTCGGCGTGCTCGAGGTCGGCGCCGACGGGCAGTCCGCTGGCGAGGCGTGTGACGGTGACCCGGCCTCGAAGCGCGTCCGCGATGTGGAGTGCTGTCGCTTCCCCGGTCGTGGTCGGGTTGGTGGCGAGAACGACCTCCTTGACCTCACCATTCACGCGGTCGAGCAGCTCGGCGATGCGCAGATCCTCGGGGTCGATCCCGTCGATCGGGGAGAGCGCGCCGCCGAGCACGTGGTAGACGCCGCGGTACTCGCCGGTACGCTCGATCGGGATCACGTCGGCCGGCTCCTCCACCACGCAGATCAACGACTGGTCGCGGCGGGCGTCCTCGCAGATCCGGCAGCGCGGTCCCTCGGCGAGGTTGAAGCAGACCTCACAGAGCCCCACCTTCTCCTTCACCTCGCGAATCGCATCCGCGAGGCCGAGGGCGTCCGCGTCATCCGCGCGCAGGATATGGAAGGCGAGCCGCTGCGCCGTGCGCTGCCCGATTCCCGGCAGCTTGGAGAGCTCGGAGATCAGGAGACTGATCGGGCCGGCATACATGGCCCAAGCCTAGGGGAGCGACCGGCTCCGCCGGTGAGGCTAGGCGCCGCCCTCGTCCAGCACGCCGTGCCGCACTGACCGATCGGCCCAGAACACCCAGACGAAGCGACGATTGCCGTCCCCGAGCTTCTCGACGTACAGGTCGTCGCGCACGCGCCTCAGGCCCTTATGGCCGGACGAGGCGCTTGACGCGGCGATCGTGCTGGTCGAGTCGAGGTGGGCGTAGTCGTCGACGAGCGTGGAGTAGTCGTAGCGGTTGGGATGCATGTTCCAGGCATCCGGCGCGTTCGCGTAGTCCATGCAGGTGTAGTAGTTCGCGCCCGACTCGTCCTGGTGGTCCAAGCCGAAGGTATGACCGATCTCCTGGCAAGTCACCCCGGCGCGCCAGACCGGCGTGTTGTAGAAGCCGCTGGCGAAATAGGAATCGTTCAGCTTGGTCGTGGCCTGCGAGATGTGGTCGCCTGACGCCCAAATCGTCGCGAGTCCAAGCCAGCCGTTCCTGCCGTAACTGCCGTTGCAGACCTCGACGCGGCCGCTGGACGGCCTGCACTTGCGACCGGTGGTCTGGCCGGCAACCACGGTCGTGCTCAGCGGGTTGGTCGTCGTATACGAGCCGAAGTAGTCGGTGAGCGCCCCACTGCGCGACCAGTCGGTCGATGCCCCGCCGAGGTAGCTGGTCCACGCACTCGTCACATTGCTGCCGAGCTTGACCGTGAACGGATTGGCCGTTCGCGCCCAGTGGTAAGGATTTCCGGTCGAGGAATTGATCCACGGCGTGGCCGCGGCGGATGAAGTGAGCATCAATAGCCCCGCGGTCCCCAAAGCCACGGTCAGCAGGCAACGACGGACGATCATGCGAGTCTCTCCCTGGTCGAAATCGGCGGCGGAGCGGTTCGAGATTTGCTTCGCCGCGGAGGAAGTCTAGTCCGACCAGCAGGATGCGAATCCGTATTTATCCGCCGATCAGCAGGCCGGCGAATCCGTATTTAT
>DATFPJ010000015.1:0-5902 GCA_035264865.1 Solirubrobacterales bacterium | reverse complement strand
GACCGGCGCTCGAACCAGCTCGCCCGGCACCTCCGGGCGCGCGGGATCGAACCCGGGTCTCGAGTCGGCATTTCGACCCAGCGCTCGCTGGAGATGGTCGTCGGCCTGATCGGGATCCTGAAGGCCGGCGCCGCCTACGTGCCTCTGGATTCGAGCGATCCTGACTCCAGGCGCGAGCTCGTCATGCGCGACGCGGAGATCTCCCTCGTCGTCGATTCACAGCTGGTGCGGGATGAGGCCGTCACGGGCGAGAGCGACGAGCCCGTCGAGGCACAGCACTCGGCGACCGACGAGGCATACGTGATGTACACGTCCGGCTCCACGGGCAAGCCGAAGGGCGTCTTGGTGACCCACCGGAACGTGATCCGCCTCGTCAGCGGGCAGACCTATGCGGACTTCGGGCCGAACCAGGTGTTTCTGCAGATGGCGCCGCTTGCGTTCGATGCCTCGACCTTCGAGATCTGGGGCGCCCTGCTGCACGGCGCGCGGCTCGCGCTCTACCCAGCCGGCTCGATCGACCTCACTGAGCTCCGGGGGACGCTCCAGCGTCATGGCGTCACGACCCTCTGGCTCACAGCGGGCCTCTTCCATCAGGTCGTCGACATGGACGTCGACTCGCTCCGAGGCCTTCGCCAGCTGCTCGCCGGCGGCGACGCGCTGCTGCCCGACCGGGTCTCGCGCGCCTTGCGCGCGCTGCCCGGGGTCAGGCTGGTCAACGGCTACGGGCCGACGGAGGCAACCACCTTCTCCTGCTGCTTCGACGCGACCTCGGGCATCGCGTTCGACGACTCGGTGCCGATCGGCAGCCCGATCGCGAACGCCTCCGCATACGTGCTCGACGAGCAGCTCGAGCCGGTGCCGGTCGGGGTCCCCGGCGAGCTTCACATCGGCGGTGACGGCGTGGCGCGTGGCTATCTGAACGAGCCCGAGCTGACGGCCGAGCGCTTCATCGAGAACCCGTTCGGTGAGGGGCGCCTCTACCGGACCGGCGACATGGTCCGTTGGCGCCCCGACGGTCAGCTTGAGTTCCTCGGCCGAGTGGACCTCCAGGTCAAGGTCCGCGGGTTCCGGGTCGAGCCCGGGGAGGTGGAGGCCGCGCTGATCGGCCATTCGGGCGTCCGTGAGGCGGCCGTGGTCGCGCCCGCCGACCGCAACGGCGACCGGCGGATGGTCGCCTTCGTGGTCGCGGCCCCGGGGATCGACGCCGGTGCGCTCCGCACGCACCTCGCCGGGAAGCTGCCCCCCTACATGGTGCCCTCGGCGTTCGACTTCGTGGAGCGGCTGCCAGTGACCCCGAACGGCAAGGTGGATCGGGCCGCCCTGGCGGACCGGGCTGCCCCGGAGGAGGCGCGCCAGGAGGCGCCCCCGGCCCCTGGGCGGTCCGGCGGGGCGGAGGAGGTCATCGCGGGGATCTGGGCGGAGGTCCTCGGCGTCGAGGCGGCCGGCCCCGAGGACGACTTCTTTGCCCTCGGGGGTCACTCGCTGCTCGCGCTGCGGCTCATCCACGATGTCAACGAGGCCTTCGGAACCGATCTGACGGTGAGGACGCTGCTCGTTGAGCCCACCCTCGGGGCGCTCGTCCGCGAAGTCGAGGGGTCGCGCGATCATGGGGCGCCGGTGGCCGGGCCCGAGATCACGGCGCCGTCGGGGCGTGGGACGTCGGCTCAGGCCACGCCGGAGCAGGCCAACCAGCCGGCGACGGTGCGAAGCGGCACCGAGGAGGTCGTCGGCCGGATCTGGTCCGAGGTGCTGGGAGTGGACGCGGCCGGTCCGGACGACGACTTCTTCGCATCGGGCGGGCACTCGCTGCTCGCGATGAAGCTGATCCACGACGTCAACGAGGCCTGCGGCGTGGAGCTGACCGTGCGGTCGCTGCTCGTCGAGCCGACGCTCGGGGCGCTGGTCCGCGAGGTCGAGCAGGCCGGTGCTGCCGTGCCGAGCCCCGTCCAGGCGGTGACCGCGGATGACGTGCCGGCGCCGACCGCCGCGGAGCGTCCCGGGACAGTGCACCCGCCGCTCGTGCCGATCCGTGCGGAGGGCGCGCTGCCGCCGCTGTTCCTGGTCGCGGGCGGCATGGGCGGCGAGCAGGAGCTGCTCGTGTACGCCAGGCTGACCCGCTACCTGAATCCCGACCAGCCCCTCTACGGCCTGCGTGCCCGGGGCGTCGACGACCTGATCGAGCCTCACGAGAGCGTCGAGGCGATGGCCGCAGAGCATCTGGAGGAGATCCGCAAGGTCCAGCCCCGTGGGCCGTACTACATCAGCGGTAGCTGCGTGGGAGGCGTGGTCGCCTACGAACTGGCGCAGCAGCTCCGGGCGGCGGGCGAGGAGGTCCCGGTGCTGGTGCTGATCGACAGCAACTACCCGACCCGGCCGCGCATGATCCGAAACCAGGTCGTCAACCTCTGGAAGGACACTCTGCCGCCCGGAGTCGCACGTCCCGGCGGCCTGCGTGGAGTGGTCGCACGCACCCAGGACCGCGCGAGGGTGCTCTTCTCGCCAACCGAGGAGCAGGGCGTCGGGATGCGCCGCTCGGCGATCGGGAACCGGTACCTGCGCCGCATCCTGCACTACCGCCCGGAGCCGTATCCCGGAAAGTTGGTCTTCCTCGCCTGTGAAGAGCGCGAGATTGACGACGCCGCCCGCGTCTGGAAGGACGTCGCGGCCGGCGGCCTCGAGGTCCGCTACCTGCAGGGCGATCACTACACGCACCTCCGCGATCACGCGGCGACCACCGCGGCAACCCTCGACGACTGCCTGCGGCAGGCCCGCGAGGATTACGCAGTGCGGCTGGGCACCAGCCCGATATAACGAGGCCTATGGCGGTACGGGAGATCCCGCGCACCCGCATGCCTCCTCAGGCGGACTTCCTCGCCGAGTACGTCTACAGGCGCGAGCCGGTGGTGATCACCGACCTCTTCGAGGGGCAGGAGGTCTCGGAGATCAAGACCGTCGAGGACGCCGTGCGCGCCTGGGGCGACGTCGAGCTCGTCGTCCAGGAGGAGTACACGAGTGCCGAGGGCAAGGCCGCCCCTCCGGAGCCGAGGGTCATGTCGCTGCGGGACTACGTCGACTTCTCGCGGTCGAACCCCTCGACCCGCCTCTGCTGCACCGAGTACGACACGCCGGCGCGCGTGCTTGCCTCCTTCGAGCTCCCCGGCATCTGCCGGGTCACGCACCCGGGCGAGGAGATCCTCGGGCTGCCCAAGAAGTACGGGGACTACGACCTGGTGACCGCGATCTTCCTCGCGAATGCGGGCAACGTCGGCCATCTGCACTTCGACGGTGACCAGCGCGACGTCATCCTCCACCAGGTCTATGGGCGAAAGCGCGTCGTCCTCTTTCCGCCGGCCTCCGCCAAGCACCTGAGGACGCTGGACGGCCCCTACTCGCGACCCTCGCTGGCGGGCGTGTATCTGGAGGACATGAGCCTCGAGGAGAAACTCGACTGGGTCGAGCGCGCCGGCGGATACCACACCGTCCTCGAGCCGGGCGAGACGGTCTACATCCCGATGCTGATGTGGCATCACCTCGAGTACATGGACGACGCGATGTCGTTCAACTACCGCTTCGGCCGCACGCGCTACGGGCGCTTCCTCTCGGTCGACAACTTCCACCGCGACCCCTACATCCAGAACGTCGCAGCGAAGATGGTCGGGCCGGAGGACGTCCTCCGTGACTTCGAGCCGGTGGTCGACGAGATCGCGGACGCCTACGTCCGCCCGGCCAATGACATCCACGAAAAGGTGAGGGAGGTGCGGGCGCTGTTCAGGCGGCTCTGCGCCGACATCTCCCCGGAGGCCGACCCGGAGGGGCTCTGCCCGCCGGAGCGCGAGGAGGAGCAGGTCGCGAGGATCGCCGGGGGCAACGACATGAAGGGCGGCCTCAAGTACGAGGACCCTGCGCTGATTGCCCGGACGCGTCCCACCGGCAGGATCGACGAGCGGCAGAGGGAGATGGTGGAGAGCGGCGCGAGCCGCGCGGGATACTCGGACGAGGTGATGCGAACTGTCCTCCGCAACCGCCTCGGGAAGGACGACGTCGACGAGCTGACCAAGGCCGAGGCGGCGCAGCTGGTCGCCTATCTCGCCAGCCCCGGCGCAGCCTGGTAGCGCCAAGCGGATGACGACCGCGGAGCTGGCCGGCCGTCTGATTGCGTTCGGCCGGGCGAACTCGGTCGAGAGCCTGATCGCCGCCGCGCCCTACCTCGAGGCGCTCGCCGGGGCCTTCGGCGATCGTGACGTCCGCTCGCTGAGCGCCAGGGACCTGTGCGGCTTCCATCACGGCGTGGGGGCCGAGCTGGCCGAACCGGTGATGCGCGGCCTGAAGCGCAAGTCGCTGGGCTGGGAGGCGATCTATTCCTCCCGGTCGCGACAGCTGCTCGGGCCGCTGCAATGGGAGAGCGAGAACCCCGTCAGCGCGCTGGTAGAGCTCTTCGACCGACCCGGCTTCCGGCCTCTGACCGTCCTCGAGCTGGGCTGTGGCGATGGCGTGAATGCCGTCTTCATGGCGACCCGGGGTGCTCGGGTGACGGCCGTCGACGTCTCGCCCACGGCCCTCGAGATGGGGCGTCAGAAGGCGACCGAGGCGGGGGTGGAGATCGACTTCGTCGAGGGCGACGTCTTCGGGCTTGGGCCGGCCGGGCAGACCTACGATCTCGTCTTCGACCGCGGTCTGCTCCATCACCTGCCGGTCTTCCGGTTCGAGGACTACAAGCAGCTGGTCGCGGACCGGCTGACGCCAGGCGGGCATTTCCACTTGATCTGCCATCACGTCTCCACCCGTCCGACGGTGGCCCTCGACGCGACTTATGGCGGGGCGATGGGGAAGCTGCTCGGCTACCTGACCGGCCCGCTCGTGGAGACGGGCTGCGGCTTCACCGACGAGGAGCTGGGAGAGATCTTCTCGGACCGCTTCGAGATCGAGGCGATCCAGCTGGTTGACGACGACGAGGGCCGGCCGTTCCGGTTCGAGTCGGCGCTGATGAGGCGGCTCGGCTAAGGCCCGCGCAGCCGCCGGTACCAGGGCGCTTCGCGCAGCCCGTCGAGCAGCGACTCGGCGGCCTCGGCACGGGCCTCGGCGACCTGAAGCTTCGTGGAGAGCTGCCGGGCCTCCTGGACCAGCCCGAGGGCACGCGACTCGGCCTGCCACTGCACCCGCGACATCCGGGCGAGCTCGCGCAGCGGGGTGTTCGGCGGAGGCGTGCCCGGCTCGAGCCGCTCGAAGAGCGCAACCAGCTCCTCCGCGTGTCGCGCGGCGCTGTGGTTGACGCGGGCCAGCTCGAGGTTCGCGCTTCCCATCGAGCTTCGGTACTCGCGGAGCCGGTCCGCAACCTCTTCAGGGGTCACCATGGCGCAGTCGCTCGTGGCATGTGCGAAGTTGATCGCCTCGAGGGCGGGATAGCTGTCCGGAGTCACCCAGCCGTCCCCGCCCAGGTGGTCGTAGACGAAGGCCGCCCGGCCGCATGCCATCGCCTCGACGATGGATCGGCCGCTCCCGATCACCATGTCCACCTGGTTGATCTCCTGCTCCGGCGTCAGAGTCGTCGTCGTCCCGTAGCCGAGCTCCAGGCACTCGAGGCCGAGCGTCTCACAGGCCTGGCGGACCGGGTCCCGGGGCGTGCTGGACCGGGTGTTGCCGAGCAGCAGCGCGACCTGCGGTGAGTCGCGGATCGCGCCCCGCGGAGAGAACCGGGACAGGTCCACCGGTTGTCGGAGCCGCACAACCTCCTCGCGATGGGCGAGCGCCGCCGCGCGGCGGGCGAGGCGGTCGTGCAGGACCACGATCGCGCCCGCGATCCCCGGGAGCTGCGGTGGGTGCCAGCGGTCGAGCTCGCTGGAGCCGCTGTGCAGGCAGAGAGCCTGGGGGCGGCCCGGGTAGTGGTCGGCGAGCAGATATGCGG
>DATFPJ010000014.1:0-4755 GCA_035264865.1 Solirubrobacterales bacterium | reverse complement strand
CGTCGATCAGCAGCTTGGCGAACATCGACGCGAGGCCGTAGATCGCGTTGGTCGGCCGGCCGTCGTGGGTGGCGATGGACTCGGGGAGCGCGAAGAAAGCGCGATAGGCAAGCGAGTTGCCGTCGATCAGGAAGAGCTCGCCTGGCTTCTGCTTGCCCTTTGCACCCTTCGCCGGGGCCTTTTTCTGTGTCGTTGCCGGCACGGTTCCATCATAGGTTGGGTGCCAGAGCGCTCTGGCCGAGGAGCGCATGCATAGCCGCAACGACGGCCGAGTGCTCGTCGGTTAGCTGCCGCTGGGTGAAGCGCAGGACCCGAAAACCCAGGCTCTGAAGATGCGCGTCGCGGGCGCGATCGTGCTCGAAGGCCGAGCGGTTGCCGTGATGCCGGAAGCCGTCCACCTCGACGATCAGCCGCTGCTGGGACCAGAGGAAATCCACCTCGTATCGGCCGACGTGCGCGTTCACCTCGGGCTGGGGAAGGCGGTGGCGGCGGCACAAGCGGAGCATGAGGCGCTCGAGCTCGCTGCGGGTGAGCTCGTCCTCCGATCGCAGCTGGGCTGACGAGATCAGGCGCAGGTCGAGAGCACGGCGGACGGCGCTGCGGTAGGTCTCGTCTGGGACGCTGCGGTGTAGGTCCCGGAGCGTGCGCGGCGGCTTGGTCAGCGCGATGGCTCTGCGGCGGGTCGTAACACCGGCAATGAGGGAGTGGGAGCGGTGGATCCAGATCCCGCGGCGCCTCCGGCGTCCCCCGTCGCCGGGCAAGGTGACGTGGATTGCGCCATCAGTCGGCTTCAGCATGCCCCAGAGCGCAGCCGCGCTCTGGTGGCTGACCACCGCCTGATCTCCGAGCGCAAGCACCGCCGCCATGCACCTGCCTTCGAAGCTGAGCTTGGTATGGCCGACGGCGTAAACCCCGCGATGAAGGCGATGCAGGCGGCCGGCCCGAACGCGCCGGGAAACCGTGTAGTCCGGGATCCCGGCTTCGGCAAGCTGCGCGGCGCTTACGACGCCATGCTGGCGGGCCGCGACCCTGGCGAGTGCCCGGTCGGCATTGGCGCGTTCCCTGCGCATAGTGCAAGTAAGGCGCCAACTCCGATGCCACTCCCCTTCATTGCCGCTGTTCGCCCGTCCTTCCTTCCCCTCATTGCCCGCTTCTCGAGCAACCGGGCGGCATACGGCGCCCCTATCCTTCTCGCGCCATGGCTGCCTCCGCTCAGTACAGCGTCACCGTCCGCGTCGAGCTCGACGCGCGCCAGGAGCCGCTCGGAAAGATCACCGCCCAGATCGCCGAGGCAGGCGGTGCGCTTCAGTCCATCGACCTGATTCCCGGTGCGGGACCGGAGGGGAAGCGGGTTCGCGAGTTCACGATCGACGCCGCCAGCGCCGAGGCCTGGGAGCAGATCCTCCGCTCGATCGGCTCGACGCGCGGCGCCCGCGTGCTCGGCTTCACCGACCGCACCTTCGAGATGCACAAGAAGGGCAAGATCGAGCAGCACAACAAGTACCCGCTGAAGACCCGCGACGACCTCTCGATGGCCTACACGCCCGGGGTCGCGCGCGTCTGCGAGTACATCGCAGAGGACAAGACCAAGGCCTTCGACTTCACGATCAAGGCGAACACGGTCGCGGTGGTCTCCGACGGGTCGGCCGTGCTCGGCCTCGGCGATATCGGTCCCGAGGCCGCGATGCCCGTGATGGAGGGCAAGGCGATGCTCTTCAAGGAATTCGCCGGCGTCGACGCATTCCCGATCTGCCTCGCCACCAACGACCCCGAGCAGATCATCCAGACGGTCAAGCTGCTGGCGCCGACCTTCGGAGGAATCAACCTCGAGGACATCTCCGCGCCGCGCTGCTTCGAGATCGAGGAGCGACTCAAGGAGGAGCTGGACATCCCCGTCTTCCATGACGACCAGCACGGCACGGCGGTCGTGGTCATGGCGGCCCTGTTCAACGCCCTGAAGATCGTCGGCAAGCCGATCGAGAGCCTCCGCGTCCTCGTCCTCGGGACCGGCGCGGCCGGCGTCGCCTGCACGAAGATGATGCAGGAGTCGGGGATCACCCAGATCATCGGCTGCGACCGCCAAGGCGCGATCTCGACGGAGCGCTCCGACTACGCCGAAGGCACGATGTCCGGGATCAAGAGGTGGTTCGCCGAGAACACCAACGACGAGAGGCTCGCGGGGGGCCCCAACGAGGTGATCGAGGGGTGCGATCTCTTCATCGGCCTCTCCGGACCCGGTCTGATCGAGCCGGCCTCCCTGGAGAAGATGAACAACGACGCCATCGTCTTCGCCATGGCCAACCCGACCCCTGAGGTCATGCCCGAGGAGGCCGAGGAGGTCGTCCGGATCATGGCCACCGGCCGCTCGGACTATCCCAACCAGATCAACAACGTCCTCTGCTTCCCGGGCATCTTCCGCGGCGCCCTGGACGCGGGCGCTCCCCGGATCACCGAGGAGATGAAGCTCGCTGCGGCCCGTGGGATCGCGGAGGTCGTCACCGACGACGACCTCGCGGAGGACTACATCATCCCCTCGGTCTTCAACCGGGACGTCGCTCCCGCCGTGGCCAAGGCTGTCGTCGAGGAGGCCAGGGAGGCCGGACTCGCCCGGTTCTCCGAGGAGACCGGTACCTACGAGATCGTCGACGGGGACGGGAGCGGTCCTGACGGATCAGGCGGCACCTAGGCGCATCGGCGCGATCGACGGCTTCCGGGCCTACGCGATCCTCGGCGTCGTCTCCCTTCACCTGCTCGGCGCCTCCGGAGCCCTTGCACCGGACACGACCACAACCGTCGTCGTCTGGGGCCTGCTCGGCAATGTCATCGATGCCTTCTTCATCATCAGCGGCTTCGTCCTCTTCCTCGCGGTCGTCCAGCGCGACGGGAAGGTCGGGTCGATCCGCGACTTTGCGGCGGGGCGGGGCGCCCGACTCCTACCGCCCTACTGGCTCACGCTGGCGATCATGCTGGCGCTGCTCGCCTTCGCCGTGGCTCCCAGGGGCATCGGCGGCGTCGTCGCAGACGGACTCCCCTCGTTCAGCGACATCCTGATCAACGCGGCAGCGATGCAGATGCCCGCGCGGCTCTTCGACTCGACCGTGTCCATCGGGTTCGGAATCAACGGCGCGCTCTGGATGATCTCGGTGATCGTCTGCTTCTACCTCGTGTTCCCGCTGATCGCGAAGCCCTATTACCGCCATCCACTGATCGGCTTGACGATCGCCGCCGGCATCGCGATCGGCTGGCGGGAGGCGGCCGTCCACCTGCCCCAGGTCTTCGCCGCCCTCGACAGCTCTGGCGCCCAGGACTTCTTCGTCACTCTGAACGTGGTGGATCAGCTCCCCGGCTGGGCCTTCTCGTTCGGTCTGGGCATGACCGGTGCGTGGGCCTACGGACGCTTGCGTTCCGGCGCCTGGACCGTCTCCCAGCGCGCCGTCCTAGCTGGCGCCGGCCTCGCATTTCTGGCCTGCTGTGTGTGCGCCTACCTCTACGGCGAGCGCGCCTCGACCGTGAGCGGCGCCATCGGCGGCGGCGTGGCACGAAGCTCGGCGACGCTGCTGATCGCCTACACGGCGAGCCGGGGCGCCCTGATGGGTGCGATCGTCCTGGGGCCGGTCTGGATGCGCCGCCCGTTCGACAACCGGGCCCTGCGGTCGCTGGCCGAGCTCAGCTATGCCGTCTACCTGATCCACGTCGTGATCGTCATCTACGTCGGGGGCATGGTGCTCGACCTCCCGACCGACGGCTCCCTGGGAACGGTCGCGGTCTGGTTCGGCGTCGTCTTGCCGCTCGCCCTCGCGTACGCGTATCTCGTGGTCCGCTTCGTCGAGCGGCCGGCACGGGCCTGGGCGCGGCGAGCGACTGGGAGGCACGTCCCCGCGGGGGCCGAGCCGGCCGCGGCTGGTGGTTGACCGCCGCGCCCGCACGCCCGACGGCGGCTAGCCTGACCGCTCACCATTCCCGGGCTGAGCGCGGCCCGCTGGCCCGACCCGGCTAGCATCGGCGCCTCGATGCGCATGCTCGTCACCGGAGCATCCGGGCTGCTCGGCTCGGCACTCTGCGACGCCCTCCTGGCGCGTGGCGACGAGGTGGTCGGGCTCACGCGGGATCCCGAACGGGCGAGGCCGAAGAACCCCACGGTCCGCTGGCATCCCTGGCGCGCCACGACCGAGGGCCCTCCCCCGGAGGCCCTGGACCACGTCGATGGGGTCGTCAACCTGATCGGGGAGCCGATCGACCAGCGGCTGACCGATCAGGCCAAGGTCCGCATCCGCGAGAGCCGCCTGGTCGGCACCCGGAACCTGCTTCAGGGCATCGCGGCGGCCTCCACCACCCCGAGCGTCTTCGTCGGCCAGTCCGCGATCGGCTACTACGGCGACCGGGGCGCCCAGATCCTCGACGAGGAGTCCTCACCCGGCGAGGGCTTCACGGCCGAGGTCCCCGTCGACTGGGAGGCGGCCGAGCGCGGAGCCGAGGACGTCGTCGACCGGGTGGTGATCTTCCGAACCGGCCTCGTCCTCACCAAGCATGGCGGGCTGCTGCGACCGCTGCTGCTGCCATTCAAGCTCGGCCTCGGCGGGCCGATCGCCGGCGGCGATCAGTTCATGTCCTGGGTCCACATCGAGGACGTCGTCGGCCTCTTCCTCTGGGCGCTGGACGACCGCAGGGTCTGGGGAGTGATCAACGCCACCGCCCCCAACCCGGCCACCAACCGCGAGTTCTCGAAGGCGCTCGGCCGAGCACTCCACCGCCCCG
>DATFPJ010000013.1:0-25093 GCA_035264865.1 Solirubrobacterales bacterium | reverse complement strand
GAGAAGGCGTGGTGGCTCACACTGCTCACCTCGATGTTCATGCATGGCGGCTGGCTCCACATCGCCGGGAACATGCTCTTCCTCTGGGTCTTCGGCAACAACATCGAGGACCGCCTCGGGCGGCTGTGGTTCGGGCTCTTCTACGTCCTGGCCGGCCTGATCGCCGTCTACACGCAGGCGGTGATCGACACCTCCTCCACCGCGCCGACGATCGGCGCGAGCGGCGCGATCGCGGGGGTCCTGGGGGCCTACGCGCTGCTCTATCCCAGGGCCAGAGTGTTGACGCTGATCTTCATCGTCTTCTTCGTCACCCTCGTCGAGATCCCGGCGTTGATCCTGCTGGCTCTCTGGTTCATCCTCCAGTTCGTCCCGGCACTGGGGCAGGTCGCGGTGGAGTCCGGGGGCGGCGAGGGAGTCGCGTATTTCGCCCATGTGGGCGGCTTCCTCTTCGGCCTCGCCGTGGCGGGGCTTCTCCTGCTCCGGGCCGGGGGACGTGAACCCGAGCCGCGCTTACCCGTCTACTAGCCGACGATGGATCCTGACCTCCGGAACGCGCTGCTGATCGTCGGTCTGATCTTCTGCAGCTTCTTCGCGGCCGTCACGCTCTACGTGATCGTCGACACCGGGCTTGAGCTGAGGACCTACGGCGACATCGGAGCGATCGTGCTCTACGGCATCTCGCTGCTGATCGTCGTCATGATCGCGGCCGGACTGATCGGCGCGCTTCGCAATCCGCCGGATGATTAGGCGGGTCGCGGTCATCGCCGCTCTGGTGCTCGCCAGCGGGGCGACCGCCGTGATCGTCGTGGCGATCTGGCCCGACCGGACGGATGAGGGGGCCTCCAGGACCACCGGCGAGGGAGCCCCCGGTGCCAAGCAGGGAAGCGCCGGTGGTGGCGGCCTCGGCGCGCCGGTCTCACCCTCCCTCGGCACCTACGTCTCGCCCGAGGCGCAGCGATTCGCGCTCGAGCCTGTGACCGGGCCGCTGCCGGTCACCTACCGCTTCAAGCACCCGCCGGCGGCGGGAGTTCTGTTCGATCTGAGGAGCGGAAAGGTGCTCTGGCAGCGCCGGCCGCGGCTCGAACACCCGATCGCCAGCCTCACCAAGATGATGACGGCGCTGATCGTCGCCCAGCGGAACGATCCGGACGAGCGCGTGAGGGTGAGCGCCAAGGCGTCGCACACACCGGGCTCGGCCACCGGCCTGCTGCCGCGCGGCCGCAAGGTGCCGCTCGGACCGCTGCTGCAGGCCCTGGTGATGATCTCCGCGAACGACGCCGCGGTCGCGCTCGCGCAGCATGACGGTGGGACGGTCGGCCGGTTCATCAAGGAGATGAACCGGCAGGCCCGCGCGATGCAGCTCACCTGCACGCACTTCTCCACCCCGAACGGGCTCCGCGATCGCAACAACTACTCGTGCGCCGCCGACCTGGCCGAGCTCGCGCGGGCGGACCTGGCCAACCCGGCGATCGCCCGGATCGCGAGCACGCGCTACGCGAAGCCGCGATTCCCGATCAGGGGCAAGCGGCTCTACCTGGCGAACAACCACTACTTCCTGCAGCGTGGGCTGCCGGGGTTGCCGCAGGCACAGGTCACCGGGCTGAAGACGGGCTTCACCGACGCCGCCGGCAGCTGCTACGTCACCACCGCCCGGATCGGACACCGACAGCTCGGCGTGGTCCTGCTCGACTCCCCGGCCCCGCTCACCCAGGTCCCGGCGCTGCTCCGCGCGGGGTTCGTCGCGGAGGGCGTGCCCCTGCCGCCGTTGCCGCCTCCGCCGAAGCGGCCGCGGGCCGATTGAGCCGGCCGTGCGTGAGCGGCTGCCGACGGCGAGCGAACTGCGCTCACGCGCCCCCTCTCGTCAGACGCTGGCCTGTCTGGGGCTCTGCATCGCGGTGATGGCGGCCGCCACCGCGGACCTGATCCACACCGAATCGAGGCTGCCGGACGTCTCGCCGCCGGCCTGCGAGCAGAACGGGCCCGACTGCCTCGACGCGCAGCGCGGAGAGCAGCTGGTGCGGGAGCGCGAGGCGGACCCTTTGCAGGACCAATACGACTCGCGGGCCTGGCTCTACGCCTCCGCGATCCTGGCGATCGCCGCGGTGGCGACCGGGCTCGGCCTGCGGTCGCGGCCGCGCAACGACTGGCCCGCGGTATTCACGAATCTGGGGGTGGCAGGGGTGTGGCTCGGCCTCGGCGCGGTCGTGTTGCTGCTCGCCACCGACGGCAGCTCGGTCTCGCCATCCGCCGGACCGACGCTGCTGGTGCCGGTCGCTCTCCTGGTGGCCGCGGCGTGCGGGACACTGGTCGGGCGCTCGGAGGGGTGGGCCGACCAGGGACCGCCCAATGGCGTCCGCGAGATGGTCATGCAGGCCGGGAAGCTGGCGATCGGCATCGGCACCGCGGGGCAGTTGAGGCGCTCACGCCTCGAGTGGCTCGCACGCTGGCTCACCACGGTGGCACTGGCGCTGACCGGCATCACCTGCCTGCTCGCGGTCGTCTCCCTTCTCGGTGGGCCGGACTGCGGGGGCGGGGAGGCGACGCCGGGATGGACGGACCCGCTGGACGCGATCGCGGCTGTCGCCGCAATCGGGGCGATGGCCGCGGGGATCGGGGCATTGCTGCTGCGTCAGTGGCTCGCGGCGCTGATCAGCCTCGTCGTCTGCCCCATCGCCGTGCTGCTCGTGCTGGCCAGCACCTGCGCCTTCTACTAGTGGAGCCAGCGGGATTCGAACCCGCGACCTCTTCCGTGCAAGGGAAGCGCTCTCCCAACTGAGCTATGGCCCCGGAGGCCGACCGATTGTAGGTGCGTGAAGCGCAGCTCCGTGGGTACTGCTGTGACAGACTGGCAGCGCCGGCGAAGGGGCCGCGACGCAGATGGCGAGCACGCCGAAGACAGCCGAGCAGACGAACGGGCAGGGCACCAGCGCGGGGCCGGAGGCGGCTGACAAGGCGAAGGAGCCGTCAGCCGTCCCGAAGGCGGGGCAGCGCGCCGAGGTCTCCAACCTCGACATCGTCCGACACTACTTCGACCGCGCGGTCGAGCGCCTCGAGCTCCCCGACGACCTCCGCACCGTCTTCTGGGAGCCCTACCGCGAGGTGACCGTCCAGATCCCGGTGAAGCTCTCCGACGGCCGGGTCCACACCTACTCGGGCTATCGCATCCAGCACAACGGCGCCCGCGGCCCCTACAAGGGCGGCGTCCGCTTCCACCCCGAGGTCGACATCGACGAGGTCCGCGCGCTCGCCTCGCTGATGACCTGGAAGACCGCCGTCGCCAACGTCCCCTTCGGCGGCGCCAAGGGCGGCGTCAACTGCCCGGCCGAGGAGCTGGAGCGCTCCGAGCTCCAGCAGATCACCCGCTCCTTCATGGACAAGATCGAGAAGGTCCTCGGGCCTACCCGGGACATCCCGGCCCCCGACGTCAACACGAACGCCCAGGTGATGGCTTGGATGATGGACGAGTACGGCAAGCTCCACGGCCACACCCCGGCGATCTGCACTGGCAAGCCGATCGCGCTGGAGGGCTCCTACGGCCGGGAGCAGGCCACCGGCCGCGGCTGCGTCTACATGTTCCGCGAGGCCGCGCCGCAGATCGGCCTCTCACCCGCCGGCTGCACGTTCGTCGTCCAGGGCTACGGCAACGTCGGCTCCTGGGCAGCGCGGATCCTGCAGCAGCTGGGCGCGCGCATGGTCGGCGTCTCGGATGCGAGCGGCGCGATCCACAGTGAAGAGGGCGTCGACGCCGACGACCTCGTGGCTCACCTGCACGGGGGCGGCAAGCTCACGGGGTTTCCCGGCGCCGAGGAGATCAGCCCCGACGAGCTGCTCGCGGTCGAGTGCGACGTCCTGATCCCCGCGGCGCTCGGCGGCATGATCCACGAGGGGAACGCGGACCGGATCAACACCAAGATGATCATCGAGGGTGCGAACAGTCCGACCACCCCCGCCGCCGACCGGATCCTCCATGACAAGGGCGTCCACCTGATTCCGGACGTGATGGCGAACGCCGGGGGCGTGGTCTGCTCCTACTTCGAGTGGGTCCAGAACCTCCAGCACTTCCGCTGGTCCGAGCGCGAGGTGAACGACAAGCTCGGGGGCATCATGAGACGCGCCTACCGCGACGTCTCCGCGCGCGCAAGGGAGGAGCACCTGTCCCTGCGCGAGGCGGCATACCTGGTCGGGATCGAGCGGGTGGTCGAGGCGTCGCGGACCCGCGGATACGTGTAGGGGGGCGCCCTACCTGAGGGACCACCGATCCGGCGGGACCGAGGTCGCGCCCTACTCGAAGTCGAAGTCCTTCGGCGGACCCTTCTCGAACCAGAGGTCGTCGTCCGTGTCGTCGTCCGCAGGCTTGGCCGGGCCGAGGGCGCCCTCTTCGTAGGGCTCCTCTTCCTCGACCGCGGGCCTGACCTCGGTTCCGGGTTCCTCGAGCGGGGCACCCGAACGCGCGGGCCGCTCCTCGGTGTAGGTCTCCTCCTCTTCGAGGTAAGGCACCTCCTCTTCGGCCGGGCCCAGGGCCTCGAACTGGTCGTCCGGCTCGCTCGCCGGCGAGTCCACTAGCGGCTCCTCGTCGCTCTCGAAGTCGTACAGCTGGGGTGCTGAGCCGGCGGGCTCGGGCTCCGGCTCGAAGTCCGGCTCGGGCTCCGGCTCGCTCGCCGGCTCGGGCGGGGGGACGGCCGCCATGCCGCCGGTCTCCACCGGAGGCGGATGTTCCTGCGTGGGGACGTCGATCCGGCCCCGGGCCCTTCCCGGCGGCTCCGGTCCGGTGGCCGGCGGGGGAGGAGGCGGGTCGGGCACCGTGCTCTGCGGCTCGCTCGGAGGTTCGCCGGGTGCCTCTGGGGACTCCTCGGGCTCAAATGCCGTCGCCGCGGACTGCTCCTCCAGAGGCGGCGGGCCCGCTGTGTCCTCGGGGAACGGCTCCTCCTCGGCGATCAGCTCGTCGAGCGATTCCGAGGGCCCCGGCAGCTCGGCCGGCGACTCCTCCGTCGGCGGGCGGTAGGACTCGACGTCCGACTCCTCGGTCGAGGGGGGGTAGGACTCGGACTCCTCGGTCGGCGGCCGGTAGGGCTCCGCCGGCGACTCGTCCGTCGCCGGTGCCTCCGGCTCGAGCGCCTCGTCGAGCCGCTCCTGTCCCGCGATCTCATCCTGTCCGGGAAGCTCGGTCTGGCCGGGCGTCGGCGGAAGTGACTCACCCGATTCCTCCGCCTCGTCCAACGGCGGCAGGATGGTCTCCGAGGACGGCGGCTCATCGGGGGCGGCGGTCGTCTCGCGTGCGAAGTCCGGCTCGCTCGCCGGCTCCGGCTCACGACGCAGCGCCTCGGGCTCGACCAGGCGGGTCGGCTCCTCATTGCCCACGTCCGCGGCGGCCACGCCGCCCTCAACCGCACCGCCGGCCGAGCCTTCCCCGAAGAGCTCGCCGCCGGCGGTGAAGGGATCCTGCTGCTCCCCCGCCCCGAAGGCCTCGTCCTCGATCTCGCGGAGCTCGGCCTCGCGTGCGCCGTGCTTCCGCTTCAGATCGAGGTGTTCGCGAATCGCGTCGTCAAGAATTCCCATGATGCGGAGGCCCGACCTCCCCTCGAAGGGGTCAAAGCTTAGGCGGTGCGGCCTTGATGTGATACCTGGACCGCAGGCCGGAACCTGCACCCGGGCGACCAGTTTCCGCGTTCCCAGGCAGGCTCGGGCATGCGTACAGCGAGCCGGCGACGCTAGCGTCGCCGCGTGGCCCGGCGACCGGGCTGGCGGCGGCCCCGGGGGCGGTCCCCGGTCGCGACCTCCGTCCTCACCGGGGCGACGCGGATCTGATTCTTGCCGGCGCGCTTCGCGCGCAGGAGCGCGCGATCGGCGGCGTCCACCAGCGCTTCGAGGCCATCGGCGGAGTCGGGCACCGTCGCCACGCCGACGCTGAGCGTGACGCGCATCGAACCTCCATCGCGCAGCGGCACCTCCGTGGCGCGCATGCGCTCGGCGAGCCGCTCGCCCAGCAGGGTCGCCCCCTCCCTTCCGGTCTCTACCAGGATCAGCGCCAACTCGTCTCCGCCGTAGCGCGCGGGCACGTCGATCGTCCGGGTCGCCTCGCGGACGACGTCGGCCACCCGCTCGAGCACGAGGTCTCCCTGAAGATGGCCCCGCCGGTCGTTGATCTTCTTGAAGTCATCGACGTCGATGATGATCAGCGAGACCTCGTGGCCGAACCGCAGCGCCCTGGCGACCTCGCGGTCCAGCGTCTCGGCCATATAACGACGATTCCACAGCCCGGTGAGCGGATCGGTGATCGCCTGCGTCTCCACCCGCTGGTGCAGGCGCGTCAGCGTCCGTGCCAGGGCCCAGGCGAGGACGATCGCGGTGACCAGGAACCAGATCATGATCCCGAGCACCGGGCGGCCGACGCCGAACAGACCACTGCCCTCGCGCGGTCCCAGGATCAGGAGGCTGTCCCCCTCGGCATCGCTCAACCGCTGCTCGTGGGCGCGGTAGTCAATCCCGCCGGCCGTGACGTCTGCCGTCTCACCTTCCCCGAGGGGGCGCCCGGGCGGCGTCACGGTCGTCGCGATGACGCGGTCGCCGCGCCGCAGGACCAGCTCCCTCCCCGTGAGCCCGCGCACCTCCTGCACGTACTGACCCCCCGTCGTGCTCGAGAGCCGCAGCGTCCCGACCTGGCGGCCACCCTCGGTCAAGCCGACCCGCGCGAAGGCAACCGCGTCGGCGGGACCGGCGGCCGCGATCGGCGTCCCGGCGTCATTGAGGACCTCCACGCGTACGACGCCGTCCCGATGCGTGGCCTCCATCGTCCAGGGCTGCAGCTCGGCCGGGCCGGAACGCAGGGCGGTGCCGAGCGCCGGATCGTGAGCCAGGCGGCCGGCCTGAGCGCGCGCATCTCCGGCCCGCTGGTTGTAGACGGCCAGCGCCGTCTGCAGTCCCGCCGCGATTCGCGCGTCGGCCTTCCCATGGCGCGAGTCCTCGCTGACGAAGATCAGGATCGCGATCAGCGCCGCGGTGGGCACCACAGCGATGAGCACGAAGAAGAGAGCCAGTCGTCGTCCGAAGCTCATTCCACGAGTATCCTTGGCCCCCGGCGCGCTGGCTACCGCCAACGGGCCTCATATTTATCGGTAATCCCTACGCGGGGCTATAGCTCAGTTGGGAGAGCGCCTGGATCGCACCCAGGAGGTCGCCGGTTCGAGTCCGGCTAGCTCCACTTCTCCGCGCCTCGTTCCGCGTGGTTCGTCAAAGGGGACCGACGACGTCGGCCGTCTTCGTCGCACCGGGCGGGCACGCGCCGCACCCGATCGTGAGGCCGGTCCCCGTGTCCTCGCAGCCGGCCTTGATCGCCGCGAGGGCGGAGTCCGGCAGCGGGCGGATGCGTTCTCGGATCTCCGGCGCAACGGATTCCGCGGGAGCCGGCGCACGGGTGCGCGAACTATCCCACCTCGGCCATTCGACCGCTCTCTGTTTCGAAGGGGCTAGCGGTGCAGCTCGACGAGCCTCTCGGACTCCTCCCGCAGCGCCCTTCGCGCCGCCCCGTCCAGGCGGCTGAACGGCTCGAGCTTGACCTTGCCCTTCTCATACCGCCAGGTCCCGGCCACTCTTCCGTCGACCAGGAAGGTGGGAACGGACTGGGGCGTCTTCGCGTTGAAGACCTTGGGCCGGTGCTCCTCGGGGAGGATCCCGGTGCGACGGGCGTGCACGAGCAGCGTCGCGTCCCAGGTCGGCAGGAGGCGAGCCGGTGCGGGCGTCTCGGGATGTGGCAGCGGCGCGCGCGGGAGGTCGACCAGCTCGGTGCCGTCCTCCGAGCGGAACCGCCTCAGGCTCACCCCCTCGATCACCGGCGCGAGGCGCCGGGGGTGCATACCGGCCCAGTTCGCGATCTCCGCGGGGGCGGCGGGCCCGAAGGCTCCCAGATAGCGCCGCACGAGCAGCTCGATCCCATCCGCCTCGTCGATCTTCGGCGGCGGTCCGATCCAGTGCTCGGCGGCGGCGTAGAGGTCAGCGCGGCGCCGTACCCAGGTGCCGGACGGCGGCACACGCACGAGATCGAGCCACATGTTCACGCCGTTGGTGATCACACTGTCCCCGCCGAGCAGCTCGTGGATCTCCTTGCGGCTCATCGTCCCGTCGCCGAGGCGGGCGCGGAGCTTCCGGGCGGCCGAGGAGACCTGCTTCGCCGCGTAGCCGAGCCTCGCGCGGCCGTCGACCCACGCCTCCCGCCGCGCCCTGCGGATCCCGATCGCCATCGGCCAGTAGTCGGCCGTGGAGACGAGGTGGATGGTGGCCCGCATCAGGGTCCCCTGAGAGACGCTGCGCCGCGCCAGAGCCCGGTCGAGCTGGTCGCGGTCGAAACCCTCCATCCGCGTCCAGAGCCCGATGTACATCGAGGGCGCGTACTGCGCCTGTAGGCCGCCCATTCGCTCCAGCAAACGTGGGATCGGCGCGCGGGTGCGCTCCAGCAGTTGCTGGCGCGCGAGCAGGGCCCGGTTCAGCTCCTCCTGCGTGATCGGGCGTCGCTCGCGCGGCACGCGAGCAGGCTAGAAGAGGCCGTCCGCGGGCGATTCGTGCCCGGCCTGTGCCTGGCTTCGACGCCAGGGCGATATGGGGGACGAGGATTTTCGACAGCCGTCCAACGACTGTCCGCGAGGCCGACCGTAGCTTGCGATGCACGGAACTGCGACCGTCGCGGGCTGGCCCTGCGGTGGGCTTGGAAAGGAAATGAAATGAGTCGAAAGGTGCTTTGGGCGGTTGGGCTCACCCTGGGCGTGATGCTCGTGGTGCCCACCGCGGCATTCGCCCAGGACCCGACCCTGAACGACACGATCTCGTCGCTGAACACGCTGTGGGTCGTGATCGCCGGCGTGCTCGTGATGTTCATGCAGGCGGGGTTCGCCCTCCTGGAGATCGGGTTCTCCCGGATGAAGAACGCCGGCGCGGGCGTCGCGAAGATCCTGGTCAACTACTCGATCGCGTCGATCGCCTACTGGGCGGTGGGATTCGCGCTCGCCTTCGGCGGCGCGGGAGCGATCGCGGGAACGCACGGGTTCTTCCTGAACGTGAGCGGAAACCCAGCGGAATCGGCCTCGCAGATTCCGCTGCTGGGCGTCGTGAACATCAGTCCTGCCGCGCTGCTGTTCTTCCAGTTCGTCTTCTGCGCGGTCTCCCTGGCGATCATCTGGGGCACCACGCTGGAGAGGATCAAGTTCGCTGCCTACGTGATCTACGCGATCGTCTTCAGCGCGCTGATCTACCCGATCATCAGCCACTGGATCTTCGGTGGCGGGTGGCTGCAGGCGAACCTCGGCATGCAGGACTTCGCCGGGTCGACGGTGGTCCACCTGATCGGTGCGACCGGCGCGCTCGCGGCGCTGCTGCTGCTCGGTGCCCGTCGCGGCAAGTACGGGCCTGACGGCAGGCCGCGTCCGATCCCCGGCCATTCCATGCCCCTGGTCGGCCTCGGGGTACTGATCCTGTGGCTCGGCTGGTTCGGCTTCAACCCGGGTTCGACCCTGGCCGCCCTCGGCAATCGGTTCGCCGAGGTGGCGCTGGTCACCAACCTGGCGGCCGCGGCCGGCGTGATGACCGCGCTCGGGACGATGTACCTGATGCGCAAGACCATCGACATCGGCATGGCCGGGAACGGCGCGATCGCCGGACTCGTGGCGATCACGGCCCCCTCGGGCTATGTCGAGTTCTGGGCCGCGCCCATCATCGGTGCGATCGCGGGCGTCGTGGTCGTGTTCGGGGTGCTGACCATCGAGCGGTATCTCGACGATCCGGTCGGCGCGCTGTCCGCGCACGGTCTCGCCGGAATCGTGGGCACCCTGTGCTGCGGGATCTTCACCTCCCCGCGGCTCGCGGAGCTCAACGGGGTCGGCGACCCGGGCCTCTGGTACAGCGGAAGCTTCCACCAGCTCGGCATCCAGGCGCTCGGGATCGTGGTCGCATTCGCGTCGGTGTTCGTCGTCTCCTACCTCGTGTTCGCGGCGATCAAGTACACGATCGGCCTCCGCGTGACCCCCGAGGAGGAGGACGCCGGACTGGACATCTCAGAGCACGGGATGTACGGATACCCCGAGCAGTTCATTCCGCAGCCGGAATATCCAGGTGCCGCCAGCGGCCCCCTGCCCGTCGGGCAGCCCGCGATCGGCACGGCGGCGGCAATGACCGCGGACGCCAAGTGAGGAGGTGAACCATGAAGAAGATCGAGGCATTCATCCGCCACGAGGCGTTCGAGCCGATCAGGACCGAGCTTCTCGAGAGGGGCTTCCCGTCACTCTCGATCGGTGAGGTGAAGGGCTCCGGACGACAGCGAGGCGTCGTCGAGACCTACCGCGGCTCGACCCTGACGGTGAACGTGCGACCGAAGCTCAAGGTGGAGGTCGTGGTCGAGGACAAGGACAAGGGTCTGGTGGTCGAGACGATCCTCCGGCACGCGCGAACCGGTGAGGTCGGGGACGGCAAGATCTTCGTCCTGCCGGTAGAGGAGGCGATCCGGATCCGTACCGGCGAAGAGGGCGAGACGGTCCTCCAGGCGCACGAGGAAGAGGAAGTACCCGCCTGATCGACAGAGCGGAGCGGTAGACGGGGCCGGGCATCCGCCCGGCCCCGTCGCGTTCCTGGGCGGCGTCATGCGAGCGGCTCAGCGTGCCGAGCCCGGGCCTTACGCTTGTCGGGTGAAAATCGACGAAATCCTCGCCTCGTCCACGTCGCCGAGCTTCTCAGTCGAGTTCTTCCCCCCGAAGACCGAGGAGGGACGCGAGAGCCTGTTCGAGACGGTCGAGGTGCTCAGGGAGCTGGAGCCGGATTTCTTCTCCGTGACCTATGGGGCGGGCGGAGCGACCCGCGAGGGCACGCTCGAGACGACCAGGGCGATCCACGACGACCACGGCGTGGAGGCGATGGCCCACCTGAGCTGCGTCGGAGAGACGCGCGAGAGCCTCATCGAGATCGTCGATCGGATCGCCGATGCAGGAATCGAGAACATCCTGGCGCTGAGGGGCGACCCGCCGCGGGGCCAGACCGACTTCGTCCAGCCCGAGGGAGGTCTCGGCAGCGCCGCCGAGCTGGCCGGGCTGATCCGCGACGCCCACCCCGAGATCTCGATCGGCGGCGCCTGCTTCCCCGAGGTTCATCCCGAGGCGCCGAGCCTCGAGGCGGACATCGCCTACCTGAAGACCAAGGTGGACAACGGGGCGAGCTTCCTGATCACCCAGCTCTTCTTCGACAATCGCTCTTACTTCGAGTTCGTTCCGGCTGCGCGTGCGGCGGGTATCGACGTCCCGATCATTCCGGGAATCATGCCCATGACCGCCTACAAGCAGATCGCCAGGATCTCCGAGCTGTGCGAGGCGCGGATCCCCTCGCCGCTCGCGGAGGCGATGGAGGCGGCCGGCGGCGACGAGCGGGTCGAGTTCGAGCTCGGCGTGGCCTACGCCGCGCAGCAGTGCGCGGACCTGCTGCGCGCGGGAGTGCCGGGCATCCACTTCTACGCCCTCAACCGCTGGCCGGCGACGCGGGCGATTCTCGGCGCCCTGCGCGCGGCACGGCCCTGGGAGGCGGGCCCCTCCGAGGAGCCCGCGGCGGTTCGGGCGACCTGAGGCGTCCCTAGACTCATCCGTCGCCATGCCGGAGTTCGAGTACAGCGGCCACCGGATCTCCTACGACGAATACGGGGAGGGCGACCGCCCGCTGATCCTCATCCACGGCCTCCTGATGAGCCGCCGGATGTTCGACAGGCTCGGCCCCGAGATGGCCAGGCGCGGCAACCGGGTGATCACGATGGATCTGCTCGGGCACGGCCGCTCGGATCGCCCGGCCGACATGTCGAACTACTCCATGACCTTCTTCGCTCGGCAGGTCGAGGCGCTGATGGACCATCTCGAGCTGGACGAGGCGGTGGTCGGCGGCACGTCGCTCGGGGCGAACACCACGCTCGAGCTCGCCTACCTGGAGCCGAAGCGGCTGCGGGGAATGATGGTCGAGATGCCCGTGCTGGACAACGCGCTGCTCGCCGTCGCGGTGCTCTTCACGCCGATCATGGTGGGGCTGCGCTTCGGCGAGCCGCTCTGGCGTCTGGTCGCCAAGACCACTCGCCGAATCCCGCGGACGAATCCGCTGATCGACATGGGGCTCGACCTGCTCCGACAGGATCCGGCCCCCTCGATGGCCGTGCTCGAGGGGCTCTTCCTCGGCTCATCGGCTCCCCACCACCAGTTCCGCGTGGAGATGACGCAGCCCGCGCTTGTCATCGGGCACCACCGCGACCCGCTGCACCCCTTCTCCGACTCGGGGATGCTCGCCGAGGAGCTGCCCAACGCGCGCCTGATCGAGGCCAACTCGATCCTCGAGTGGCGGATCTCCCCGGAGCGCCTCGACGACGAGCTCGCCCGCTTTCTCGACGACGTCTGGGAGGGTTCGCCGGCCGCGAGGGACGGGAAGGTCGCCGCCCGCTCCGTCCAGGCGCGCTGAGCAGGGCTTGAACCCGCTTCGTTAGCCTCCCCGCCCCATGGCCTCCCGGAAGGAAGAGAAGGAGCGCCTGCGCCAGCAGCGGCTCGCGGCCGAGCGGGCCGCCCGCTCCACGGGGCGCGCGCGGCTGATCGCCGGCTACGTCGCCGCCGGCGTGCTCACGCTGGCCGTGCTCGCCGGACTGGTCGCGGTGATCGCGAGCGGCGGTGGCGACGGTGGCGGCGTCGGCGATGCCTGCGACAACGCCCACATCAAGAACTCCGGCGGCACCTTCCGCGGCCTCGAGCCCGACTGCCGACAGGGGACCCCGCCGCCGCCGATTCAGTTCGCGGACCTGAAGATCTCCGCCGAGCGGGCGAGCTGCGAGCTGAAGCTCGACCTCCCCGACGAGGGGAGCACCCATGTTCCCAACTCCACCCCCGTCACCTACAAGACCGTGCCGCCGACCTCGGGCAACCACAACCCGGTGCCGATCGACGACGGCGCCTACAGCGCGCCGGTCACCAGTGACACCAGCCAGCCCACGAACATCCGCAACGAGGTCCACGCGATGGAGCACGGGCGGATCGAGATCCACTACAAGCCGAGCCTGCCCGAGCACGAGCAGCTGGCGCTGAAGGGCGTCTTCGACGACGACCCGGACGGGATGCTGCTCTTCCCCGACCCCGACATGCCCTATGACGTCGCGGTCACCGCCTGGACCAACGAGGCGGTCTGCCCGAAGTACGACGAGACCGTGCTCGACGTGATCCGCAACTTCCGCGACACCTACCGCGGCAACGGCCCCGAGCAGGGCATCCCGATCCAGCTTCCGTAGCGGCCACCAGGCCGCACCACTTTGAGCGAGGGGCGCAGCCCCGAGCGGTTGTCCGGGGCGGCCGCTTGTGGCCGCGATCTGACGGCGAAGCCGTCGACGGCCCGGTGGGCGGCCCCTTGCAGCCGCTCCACGCCCCCCGGCGCCGTGTTCCATACGACGATGCGTCGCAAGGTCGTGCCCGGGATCGCTCTCGCGCTGATCACCGCGCTCGCCTGGGTGGCCGCGCCGGCACTCTCGCTGCGGCCGTACCTGCCGGGCGCGGTCGATTTCGAGCGCGCGATCCCCTCGGGCAAGAGGATGTCGGCCGCGGCCGTCGCGTCGGCGCGGCACCGGCATCCCAAGGAGGCCGCGCCGCGTTGGATCTCACCGGCGATCGGGGCGCCGCATCGCTTCGACCTGGTCGGCGTCGCCCGCGAGCCGCGCGCAATCCAGATCCGCGTCCGCGACGACGGTGGGCGCTGGAGCGGCTGGGTCGAGCAGGAGGACGGAACGCCGATCTACGCCGGCGGCGCCGATCAGGCGCAGGTTCGCGCCCCGTTCCGGCCCCACGGGCGGCTGCACTTCGTCAACGTCTCGGGAACCTCTGGCGGCTTCGCGAGCCGGCTGCTGACCTCGGCGCGGCACGCCATCAACACCGCCTTCATCTCGGTCGCCTCGACGCCGGTGGCAGAGGCGCTCGCCCCGAAGCCGAGGGTGGTCAGCCGCGCCGGCTGGGGCGCCGACCTGGCTGACGGCGGCTGCCCGCCGCGCGGCCCCGCCGAGTACGGGACGGTCCGCGCCGCTGTCATCCACCACACGGTGAACGCCAACGACTACACGCCGGAGGAGGCGCCCTCGATCGTCCTGGGCATCTGCCGCTTCCACGTCTACGGCAACGGCTGGAACGACATCGGCTACAACGCGCTCGTCGACCGCTACGGGACGCTCTACGAAGGCCGCGCGGGCGGCCTGAAGCGGCCGGTCGTCGGAGCGCAGGCGCAGGGGTTCAACTCGCAGACGACGTCGATCGCATCGATCGGAGAGCACACCAGCGAGGCGCCGACCCCGCTGGCGCAGCGCTCGATCATCCAGTTCCTCGCCTGGAAGATGGCGGTGAACCGCCTCACGCCCGCGACCGGCACCGCCCAGCTCACCTCGGCGGGCGGCGCGGCGAGCCGCTACCCCGCCGGGACCGTGGTCACCGTCCCGCGGGTCGTCGGCCACGGGACGCTGGGGCTGACGGAGTGCCCGGGCTCGACGATGAATCCGCTGATTCCCCAAATCCAGGCCGCCGTCCAGAAGCGGATCAAGCGCTTCGCAAAGCGGCACTGCAAGAAGGGGAAGCGGTGCCGGAAGAAGCGCCGCTCGGGCGGCGGCGTGCGAGCTCAGGCCCGGTAAGCGGGGAAGAAGCCCTCGGGTGCCTCGCCCACCGCGGCGGTGAGGCCATCGTATGCGGCCCGGTCGCAGACGAGCTCGTGGGTGTACCACGGGGCCTGGCCGGTGGCGAAGCCGCGCTTGAACTCGTCGAGCGAGTCGCCGGGCGTGACGCCCCCTCCGAGGCTGACCGGCAAATCGAGCTCGCCGCCGAGCTCGATCATCGCCGCGAACAGGTTCTTCATCGGCGAATCGCGGAGGGCTTCGTCCGCAGTCCCGCCGAGGTAGTAATGCAGGTAGCCGTCGCTCGCCACCGCGATCGCCCCTGCGAGTGCGTCCCCCTCGCGCTCGGCGAGCAGCAGCCAGCTCGGCTCGCTGAGGAGCAGACGCGCGAAGTAGCTGATCGGGTAGAGGTACCGCTCCGCCGCCCCCGTGCGAGCCATCGTCTCGTTGTAGGCGCGCTCGAAGCCGCGGAGTTCGCCCATCTCCACCTCGCCGCCCGGAACGACGCGCGCCTCCCAGCCGCGGCGCTCGCCACGTCGGATCTGCTCGCGGAGGCGCTTGCGGATCCCGCCGGGGCCCTCGGCGACATGTACGTGGCTGCGCAGGGTGCCGCCGGCAAGGCAAGCTGCGTCACCGATCCGATCCCGGACGAACACGCTCACCAGTCCGGTCCCCGTCCAGTCCACCGAAGCCGGATCAAGAGGGTCGCTCGGCAGCTCACGGGCTCCCGGATAGCCGTACGGGGAGATCGCATCGTTCCGGTCGGTCCCCTCGATCGGCCGGACGATCACCGGCAGGTGGAGCTCGTCACCGAGGGCGAGCGTGTGCGTGACCGCCTCGGCCTCGAGGAAGGCGGGCGAGCGGAAGAACTGCTCGCCGTCGGAGGCGGCGCCGCCGCCGTCCTCGGTCAGTCGGGCCTTCACTCTTCGGGGGGCCCGGGGAGATCCTCGCGGAAGCCGCCCCAGATCTCGACGTCGACCAGCTCGTCTCCGTGCCTGACGTGCCTGCGCAGGACTCCCTCCTGCTTCCAGCCGTTATAGATCACGGCCCTCTTCGCCGCCTCGTTGGTCGCAGGGATCCGGCCGTAGACCTTGTGGGCCCCGAACTCCTCGAAGGCCTTCAGATTGGTGAGCCGCTCCGCCTCACGGCCGACTCCCTTGCCGCGTACGCGGCCGTCGCCCATGATCGCCCCCAGCTCCGGCGCCGTCTGGCGGCGCAGGCCATAGAGCGCCGTGAAGCCGACCGGCTCGTCGATCCCCTCGACCTCGACCGCCCACTTGCGGTCCTCCGCAGTCGCGTCGCCGGCCTGGTCGATCGCCCGCTCGACCCAGCGCCTCGCGTCCTCCTCGGTGAACTCCCCCTCGCGGTGCTCCAGCAGGTTCGCCGTCGCCGCAGGCGAGTTGAACCAGCGGTGAACCGCCGCCGCGTCCTCCGGCCGGAAGTCCCTGAGTGAGATGCCACGGGCCATCAGCGCTCCTCCGCATGCTCGCGCTCGGCCGCCTGGCGAAGGGGCGAGTCCGGGGGTGAGCCCGCGTATGGGTCGGGGGCGACGTCCCCCGCGCCCCCGAGCAGGGCGGCCGGCGTCTTGGCGAGGATCTTCAGGTCGAGCCAGAGGGACCGGTGCTCCACGTACCAGACGTCGAGCTCGATCCGCTCCTCCCACGGGATCCCGGCGCGACCGTGGATCTGGGCCCAGCCGGTGACCCCCGGGCGCAGGTCGAGGCGGCGGCGCTGCCGCGGGGTGTAGAGCTGCACCTGGGCCGGCAGCGTCGCTCGGGGGCCGACGATCCGCATCTCGCCGCGGAGTACGTTGATCAGGTTGGGCAGCTCGTCGAGCGCGAAGCGGCGCAACAGGCGCCCGACGCGGGTGACCCGCGGATCGCCCGAGGTGACGGCGGTGCCGACGCCGATCGGATCGGCGCCCTGGCGCATCGTCCGGAGCTTGAAGAGCTCGAAGACCTCGCCGCCCTTCCCGACACGCCGCTGGCGGTAGAAGACGGGCCCCCTCGACTCGAGCTTGATCGCAATCGCCGCGATCGCCAGCAATGGCGAGACGACGACCAATGCCGCCGTCGCGATCACCAGGTCGGCCGCCCTGGGCAGCCCCTTCTTCGGCGGAGGCAGCTCCGCCATCACCTCGAAGCTCTGTTGCCCGTCGTCCTTCGGACGCCCGTCGGCGATCGTCATCGCGTGCCCTCCACCTTCTCCCAGCCGATCGGGACGCGGCCGGCGCGCAGCCGGTCCCACAGTCCCACGGCGATCGAGGCGGTCACGGTGACGTAGTAGTAGGCGATCCGGAAGGGGAGGACGGGGACGAATCGCCCGAGCAGTGCGGCGGCCAGCAGGGCGAGCTGGAGGGCGAAGGTGACCACGTAGACGGCCCCGGCGCCGAGCAGGGCCGCATTGGCGGCGAAGGCGATCAGGTGGAGCCAGGGCGTCAGGTACCGCAGCAGGCGGTGTGAGTAGATCTCGAGCGCATAGGCCGGCCCGTATCCGCGCGGGTTCAGCATCCCCCACCTGAGCATCACGTCCCAGAGGCCCCACATCATCCGGCGCTTGCGGCGGAACTCGCCCTCCACCGTCGGCGCCATCTTCTCCTCGGCCACCGCGTCCGGCTCGTAGACGGCGCGCCAGCCGCGCTTGGTGAGCTCGAAGGGGAAGCCGATGTCCTGGCCACGGCTCGGATCGAGCTCGATGTAGGCCTCGCGACGGACGGCGTAGATCCCGCCGTTGCCGGCCGTGATCCCAGCGAGCCGGGTCTCCAGCGAGCGAACCGCCATCTCGTAGCGCCAGTAGAGCCCTTCCTGGTTGCCGCCTTCGCCACCGTCGAAGCGGACCTGCCCACAGGCGTAGCCGACCTCGGGATCGGCGAAGCGACCGACCAGGCGCCGCAGGGCGTCGGGCCGCCAGTAGCTGTTCGCGTCGCTGAAGGCGAGGATCTCACCCGTCGCCTGCCTGACGGCCTGGTTGAGGGCGGCGACCTTGCCGCCACGCGGGAGCTCGAGGACGAGATCGGCGCCCGCGGAGCGCGCCAGCTCGGGCGTGCGATCCGAGGAGCCGTCCGATGCCACGACGACCTCCAGTCGGTCGGCCGGGTAGTCGAGGGCCCTGGCGTTCGCGACCTTCCGCTCGATCACCTGCTCCTCGTCGTAGGCGGGGATCAGCAGGCTGACGGCCGGCAGCTCTGCGCTGGCCCTCTCCGGCTCGCGGCGGCCGAACAACGCAACCAGCCCCCGTAGGAGCAACGGGTAGCCCAGGTGCGCGTAGACGATCAGGCCGGCGGCGACCCAGAAGACGATCTCGAGAGCCATGGCGGGGGATTATCGAGCGATCAGGTCCCCGTACAGGGCCTGGGTCCGCTCGGCGATCCGGTCCCAGGAGTAGGTGGTGGCGGCCTCGCGGCCGGCGGCGGCGCCCAGCGCCTCGCGTGCGGCCGCGTCGGAGAGCAGCTCTCCGAGCGCCTCGGCGAGCGCCTCCGGGTCCTCGGGCGGCACCAGGCGGGCTGCACCCTGCGCGGCGATCTCGGGAAACCCGCCCACGGCGCTCAGCACGAGGGGCCGGCCGAACGCCAGCGCGGTGTAGAGAACGCCCGACTGCTCGATGTTGCGGTACGGCAGCACGACGAGGTCGGCGCGCCGCATGAAGGCCGGGACCTCCGGGTCGGTGACGAAGCGATCGACGAACCGCACCGTGCCGGGCACGCTGCCGGCCAGCTCTCGCAGGCCCTCCAACGGCATCCGCGGCATACCGACGATCCAGAGCTCGGCGCCCTCTACGCGACGGAAGGCCTCGAGGAGGACGTCCGTTCCCTTGTAGGGACGCACCAGGCCGAAGGCGAGGATCACGGGGCCCTCCACCGCACGCAACTCCTCGGGGAGCGGAACCTCGTCCGGCTGCCTGGTGAGGTAGTCGAAGGCGCCGTGCGGGATCACTCGCAGCTTCGGACGGGGCACGCCGAAATCCCTCTCGAGCCGGCCGGCGCCGTGCTCGCTGTGGACCACCACCGCGTCCATCTCGCCGAGCAGGCGCTCGAGTGTCCGGGCGATCCGGCTCCCCGCCTCCGGCAGGCGCCAGTGCATGGTGAAGACGCGCGGGCGCTTCGGCGGGAGCAGGCGCCGGTCAAGGGACGGGAGCGGCAGCCACTGGTAGTGGACGAGGTCGGCCTCCGAGGCGATCCGGCGGTAGCGCCGCATCCCGGGGAGATGCTCGGCCGCGCGCAGGAGCCGGCGCCGGCGGGCACCGATGCCAGAGCGGGAAGCGCGCGGGTAGAAGAGCTCGCGGACCGCATAGCCGTCCTCGCGGGGGACGGGCCCGTAGGGGAACCGCGACGTGATCAGCTCGACCTCGGTGCCCGCCCGGGCGAGTGCCCCGGCGAGCGCGTGGTCGTAGGGCGGCGTGAAGGCCGGCGGATCGACGAGCTGGACGCGCATGGGCGAGCATTGTCGCCGTGCTGCTCTCCTACTGCGTGGTCAACACCAACGGCCGCGAGCTCCTGCTCGCCTGCCTGCGGGCGATCGAGCGCACCACGCCTCCCGACCTCGAGCACGAGATCCTCGTGCTCGATAATGCCTCGGAGGACGGCTCGGCCGAGGCGGTCAGGGCCCTGGACGGGGACATCCGGCTGATCGCGCTCGAGCGCCGCGAGGGCAAGGCGACGAACGACAGCCGATTGCTCCGGGAGGCCCGCGGCGAGTACTGCCTGCTGCTCAACGAGGACTCGGAACTCCAGCCTGGCGCGGTGCCGGCACTGGTCGGTGCGCTTCGCTTGGATCGTGAGGCTGCCGCCGCCGGCGCGCAGCTGCTCTCCCCCGACGGCCGCGAGGTGCCGTGCGCCTGGAAGCTGCCCGGCGTCGGGACGGCCGTCGCCGGCGGGCTCTTTCTACATAGGAGCCTCACGGTGGAGAGCGGCGGGAGCGCCACCCGCCCGGTCGGCTGGGTGCAGTCGAGCGCGATGCTGGTCCGCCGCGACGCGGCCGAGCAGATCGGCTGGCTGGACCCGGATTTCTTCGTCTACTCCGACGAGACCGACTTCTGCAAGCGCCTCCGCGACGCGGGCTGGCGGATCCTCTACGTGCCCGCCGCGCGCGCGATCCACCACGACCAGATGGCGCAGGACGCGCGCGGCGCTGAGCGCCGGATCGTCGAGTACCACCGCGGCCGCGACCGTTACCTGCGCAAGCACCTCGGGCCCGCCACCGCGGCGCTGCTGCGGCCGCTGCTCGCCTGGCCCTACGTGCTCAGAGCGCTCGCCGCACTGCTCCTCCCTGCCCACTCGCCGCGGCGATACTGGCTGCACGCCCGCCAGGCGCTGCGGCCCGGGAGCGGCGAGGGCATCCGCGAGGCGGCCGAGGCGCACAACCGCGCCATAGGGTCATAGCGGTGCGAATCCTGCTCGTCACACAGATGTGGCCGAGCCCGGCGGAACCCGACCTGGGCAGCTTTCTCGTTCCGCTGACGCATGAGCTGAAGGCGCTCGGACACGAGGTAGAGGTCTCATCGATCAGCCAGCGCGGCGGTTCCCCCGCGAAGTACCTGCGCCTGGCGCGGCAGGCTCGCGAGGCCGCGCGGCGCTTCCGCCCGGATGTCGTCTTCGCGCACTTCCTCTTCCCCTCAGGATGGGCCGGTGCCCGCGCGGCTCGCGGCGCAGGAGCGCCGCTGGTCGTCATGGCCCACGGCCAGGACGTGGCGAACCTCGGTCGCGTCCCCGCGATAACCGCCCTCACCCGCCGCGTGCTGGAGCGCTCCTCGGCCGTGATCGCCAACTCGCGCTGGCTCGCCGGCCGGCTCATCGAGGAGATCCCTTCCGCCGAGCCCAAGCTCGCGATCGCCGACTGCGGCGTCGACCTCCAGGCCTTCTCTCCGCGGCCCGCGCCGGAGGCGAGGAGCGAGCTCGGCTGGGACGGGGACGGGCCCGCCTTTCTGTGCGTCGGCTCGCTGATCGAGCGCAAGAACGTCGTGAGGATGGCCGACGCATTCGCCTCCCTCGCCACGGGTCGCCTCGCCTTCGTCGGCGACGGCCCGCTTCGCGATGCGCTCCAGGGACGCCCGGACGTGACTCTGACCGGGCGGGTCCCGCAGATGGAGGTGCCTCGCTGGGTCGCGGCCTGCGACGTCCTCTGTCAGCCCTCGCTGATCGAGCCGTTCGGCCAGGCCACCCTCGAGGCGATGGCGATGGAGCGGACCGTCGTCGCCACCAAGGTCGGGGGGCCGCCCGAGTTCGTCACCCCGCAGGCGGGGATCCTGGTCGACCCTGACGACCAGCAGGCGCTCGCCGCGGCGCTCGAGCGCGCTGCCGCGATGCCCTCGCCGAACCGCGCGGCCCGCCAAGCCGCCGCGGAGCACGACGTCAAGCTGCAGGCGGCGCGCATGGCCGAGGTACTGGAGCGCGCGGCCGCCCGCTAGCCGCCTCGCCGCAGCGCGCGCTGCTGCTCCCGGTCGCTCGCCGCCATCCAGAGCTCGCGAAAGCGCCGATAGCGCTCGTCCTCGTCGAGTCCCGGGCGCGAGAAGCGCGCTCGCGCGCGCAGGTAGCGAATCAACAGCTTGAGCCGTCCAGCGGGACCCAGTGGCGGGGGCAGCGCGCCGAAATAGTGCTCGCAGTACTCCGGCGGCCGCGTCGCGCGATAGGCGACCTCGCCCTCGCGATACTCGCGGACATAGCCGGTGAGCTCACCGAGGCTGGTCGCGTCGTAGTGCTTGACCGCGGCCTGTGGCGCGTAGCCGAGGCGGTAGCCGCGCTGATCAAGAGTCGCCGCGAGGGCCGTCTCGGCGAAGCACCCGAAGCGATGCTCGAACCCTCCGGCGTCGAGGTAGGCGTCGCGACGGATCGCGAAGCCGCGGATCGTCACCTTCCGCCAGTCGCCCTCGCGGCTCCACTCCTCGAAGCCATCGGCGTACCAGCGCCGATGGCACCTGGAGATGGGGTTCGTGCTGCCGTCGCTCAGCGAGCGGATGCACGCCCCCGTGTACTCGGGCTCATGCTCGGTGAGGTGGTCGAGCAGGGAGCGGAGGCAGTCCGGCTCCGCCACGCAGTGGCCCTCCGTGAACAGCAGCCAGCGTCCACGCGCCTGCCGCGCCCCGTGGTCGTGCAGCTCGAGCTCCTGCGAGGACACCAGCCGCAACAGCCGGTCCTCGGCGCCGAGCAGCGGCCGGACCGCCTCCTCGACCTCGGGCTCACTTCCGCTCCCGACCACCAGCACCTCGTAGCTTCTCCTCGGCAGGTCCTGGCCGCGGGTCCAGCTGGCGACAGCCTCGGCCGCGTGCCCCTGATGGTCGAGGAGGGTCAGCACGACCGAGATCTCCGGACTCGGCATCGCTATACCCTCGCCACTCTCGGATGCTCGAGGTCGAAGTCACAGAGGAGGAGCGAACCGCCGGCAGGCTTGGCCCCGAGAGCTTCCACAGGGCCGCGCTGTTGCTCCACATGGCCGGCTACGTCGTCCTCCGCCACGCCCTGCCGCGTGACCTCGTGGAGGAGGTGCGGCGGGAATTCGCCGAGATCCTCCGCGACTGCGTCGAGAGCCGCCAGGGAGAGGCGTGGTACCAGGTCTCGGAGCGGCGGCAGGCGGTCTTCTGGGAGCGCGCGCATCGCTGGCGCATCTTTCCGAAGCTCCGGCCGCCCCTCAACGACCCGCGGCTGCTGGCGAACCCACTGGTCACCTCGCTTCTGGACGAGGCGCTCGGCAGCGACTTCCGGTGCAAGTTCGTCTCCAGCGACACCTGTCTCAGGGGCTCCGTCCCGCAGGCCCCGCACCGGGAGCTCGGGACCGGCGGTGCGGCCGAGGCCCGCGCCTACGTCGTCAACGTACCGCTGACGCGGTGCACCCGCAGGAACGGCCCGCTGGAGGTCTGGCCCGTCGGCGGGCACCTCTGGAGGCCCGAGATCCTGGCCCGCCACGGGATCTCGGACGAGGTCCAGGACGGCTCCAATCCCGTCCTCGAGCAGCTCGCCGGGCGGATGCCATCGGAGCTGCTCCCGCTCGAACCGGGCAGCATCCTGATCCGTGACCCCGGCATGCTCCACCGGGGTACCCCAAATCGCACCCGCCACCCGCGGACGATGCTCACCATCTGCTACCTGCGGCGGGATTACGACTACGACTACGGCAGCGTCGAGTACAACCTCGACGCCGAGCTGCTCGCAGGGCTCGACCCCGCGGTCCGTCGCCTCTTCCCGGAGCACGAGCTCCCTCACCAGCCCCGGCCGGTCGCGAGGTAGTTGATGGCGCCCTCTAGGCAGCCCCTCGCGTAGCTGAGCCGGATCAGCCAGGTCGGCCGCTCGTCCTCGTAGCGGAGGTAGCCGGTGCGGAACCGCCGCAGCACGGCAACCAGCTCGCGCAGAGCCCAGGCGAGCCCGTCGAGCCGGGGATGTCTCTGCGGCGGGAGCGCCAGGATCCTCAGGAACACCTCCGCCCTGCCGAATCCCCGATGCAGGCGGCGGAGGTACGGAAGGGTCATCCGATCCGGAGTGATCACGTGCCGCAGCCGCGGCCCCGGTGCGTACCAGACCTGCCACCCCGCACGGAGGATCCGCAGCGAGATCTCGGCGTCTTCACCGGCACCGAGGCTGCGGGGGTGACGAGCCCGCAGGACCCCGAGGTCCATCCACCCGCTGCCGATCACCGCCTCGCGGCGCACCACCAGTCCAGCCCCCACCGGCATCCGCCATCCGCTGACCGGCATCCGGCGCTGAATGCTTCCCAGGTCCTGGCGCGCCAGGCTCTCGCCGTAGAGCTCGGCCACCGGGGTCGGGGGCTCCTGCCAGAGCAGCTCGTTCCGCCCTCCGAAGGAACCCGCCTGCGGGTGTGTCTCGGCGAAGCGCAGGACCTGCGCGGCCCAATCGGGTGCGAGCAGGCAATCGTCGTCCACGAACCCGACCAACCGCCCGCGGCTTTCGCGGAGCCCGCGCCGCCGCGCGTGGGAGATGCCCAACCGCGGCTCGTTGACGCGGCGGATCAGCGGGATGCGATCGCTGGCCGCCCAACGGCCGATCACATCCTGCGTGGCGTCGGTGCTCGCGTTGTCGACGACCAGCGCCTCCCAGCGCGCGGTGTCCGGCAGGACCTGAGCCGCGACGCTCTCGAGCGCGGCGTCGAGCATGCCGGCGTTGTTGTGGGTGCAGACGAGCACGGTCAGATCGAGGCCGTCCGCGCGTTGCTCCGCGGCGGTGTGGTCGATCCCGGCCCCCGAGGCCGCTCGCATCAGCGGATCGCGTCCTCGTCGCGCTGCTCGGCCTCGAGCGTCTCCCGGGTGAGCCGGGGGCGGCGCCCCTCCCTCGCGCCCTCCTCCTTCCGGTCCGACACGGGCTCCGGCTCGGGCGGGGGCGACTCTCGGAGCCGCTGGAGCGATGCCCGGACGTAGGAAGGCCTGAGGACCCGCCCGGCCGCCTCCCGCTCCTCGTCGTTCAGGAAGCCGGTGAGCCAGAGCAGCAGCGGATATGCGAGCCAGAGGGCCGTCCGGCCGGCCAGCCCGCCGAAGCCGGAAGTGGACAGCAGGACCTCCCCGGCTGCCACGAGCACCGCCGCGAGCCCGACGGCCTGGGCGAGCCGCAGCCACTCGTACGGGACCGCGAAGAGCCGCTGGGTGAAGACGTACATCAGGACGAGAACCACCGCGTACGAGGCCACGAGCGAGACGCCGGCGCCGACGATCCCCATCGACGGGAGCAGGATCAGGTTGAGCCCGATGTTGACCACGGTGCCTGCGCCCGTCGCCGGGAAGTTGAACTCCGTCCGGCCGGTGCGGCCGAGGACGATCACCAGCACCAGGTACAGCGCGTAGAGCATCACGCCGGTCGAGACCAGCCCGATCGTCTTGTAGGAGTCGAAGAACTCGGGCGCGGCCAGCGCGCGGACGATCCAGCGGGAGAGAAGCCACATGCCGGCGACGACGAAGGTGGTAACCGAGACGAACCAGGTGACGATCACGGCGTAGGCGCGGCGCGCCTCGTCGTCGTCCTGGATCGAATAGGCGAGCGGCGGCCAGGCCAGTTGGAAGCCCTTGACGAGCACGTTGACGGCCTGCGCGAACTTGACCGAGAGGCTGTAGAGACCCGCGTCGCCGAGCCCCACGAGGCGGACGATCAGGACCCGGTCGACGAAGTTGAGCGAGTAGAGCGAGAGCTCGGCGGGCATGGTCGGGAGGCCCCAGCGGAGCATTCGCCTCCAGAGCGCCCAGCCGGGGACGAGCGCGAGACGGCCGCGCTGCGCGAGCACCAGTCCCGCCAGGAAGACGGCTCCGGTGCCGTACTGGCCCCAGAGCAGTCCGCTCGCACCCTTGTCCTCCCCCACCACGAGCCAGACCGTGACCGGGATCGTCACCAGCACGTTCGCGACAGTGAACGCGAAGTACGCCTTCGCCCGCTCGTCGATCCGGAAGAGGGCCGTGAGGAACTCGAACATCGTGAAGACCCAGAGGCCGAAGATCGCGATCCGCATCAGGCCCGGGTCGGAGTGATCGAGCAGGAGT
>DATFPJ010000012.1:0-8643 GCA_035264865.1 Solirubrobacterales bacterium | reverse complement strand
CGTGCCTGAGTTCACATAACCACCTGGCGATCGATTCGGGGTTTCATAGGAAACCCCTTGAATCAGCCAAACCTGGCTCTGATAGGCGGAGAAGCAGAACGACGCGAAGGATTCGCTTGGCCATCCTGCTCACGGGCGCCGCGGTATCGACGTTGCGCGCAACCGCTGCCTCCGCCGGAGCCCAACCAGACCATCGTTTGGATGGTCCCCCGACAAGACAGGGAAATCTCGGGCTCCCTCACCGCGCGATACTGGACGGGCATGTCGGACGAGAAGGATGAAGCTCACATAGTGGCGCGATCCCTTGAGCCCGAGGCGGCCTGGGGCGCGGTCCAGCTCGGCTTCGCGGAGATTCTCGACCTGAGGACCAAGCTCGAACGTCGCCGCTACGGCGCTCCGCCTGGAGCGAGACCGGTCTCCCTCGTCAAGCACATGGCAAGTCCGGAGGGGCCCGGCGCCATCTACCTCTGCCAACACGCGATCCGCTCGAAGGCGACCTTGCGTCATGGGGCGGCTGAGGTCGCAGGCGGCTTCGCCGCGTGGGAGAAGGCCGGCCTTCCGGTCGAGGAGGTCGATTGACGTGGCCGAAGTGCGGGCGCGGTTGAGATCCCAAATCTGTTTCTGCGTGGCCGGGCACGCGGTTTCGGGGGTGGATCGGCGGGTTAGACCTCGCGGACGACCGCAATGTTCGTGTTCTTCTCCAACCGCGCCGGCTGCTTCACCTCGCTGCTGATCTCGGCGGCGGGAACGCTGCTCCTGCTGCTGATCACGGGCGTGATCCGGCTGTCGTAGCCGAGGCCGGTTACCGCAGCCCGGCTACCCGGGCCAGGACGAACCCGCACCCGCAGTCGCAGACGTATCGATCCAGCTCGGCGAGGTCCTCGACGATCACCTCGAGCTCCTCGAAGCAGGCCGGGTCGGAGCAGACGATCTCCGCGACGAACATGGGCGCGATGGTGACGCGCTTCTCGGACGGCCCCTCAGGTCCCGATCGACTGCTGATACAGCGTGAAGCCGATTCCCGAGCAGACCGCCGCGACGATCCAGAAGCGGAGCATGATCTTCGTCTCCGACCACGCCATCAGCTCGAAGTGGTGGTGGACGGGAGCCATCAGCAGTACCCGGCGGCGCAGCATCTTGAAGGTCGCCACCTGGAGTGCCACCGAGAGCGCCTCGATCACGAAGATCCCGCCGGTGATGATCAGCAGGATCTCCGTCTGGGTCATCACCGCCATCGCGCCGATCGCGCCTCCCAGCCCGAGGGAGCCGGTGTCGCCCATGAAGATCGACGCCGGGAAGGCGTTGAACCAGAGGAAGCCGATGCAGCCGCCCACCAGGCAGGCGGAGAGCAGGGAGAGGTCGTGCTCGCCGGTGGTGATGAAGGTGATGGCGGTGTAGGCGAGGAGCACGATCGCGCAGCAGCCGGCGGCGAGGCCGTCGAGGCCGTCGGTCAGGTTCACCGCGTTGCTGGAGCCGGCGATCACCAGGAAGACCACGAGGGGGTAGAGGACGTCGGGGATGTCGAGGGAGGCGTGCGAGATCCGCAGCTCGAGGCTGGAGTCGAGCCCGACGGAATGCCTGGCGACGTACCAGAGGCCCAGAGCGAGCGCCGCCTGGAAGACCAGCTTGAAGCGGGCGGAGAGGCCGAGGGAGCGACGCCGGGTGATCTTCAGGAAGTCGTCGGCGAAGCCGATCAGCGCGCAGCCGAGCGCCACGCCGAACACCGCCAGGCTGGCCGTGCTGCGGTCGGAGAGCACCAGATAGGGGATGGCGATCGCCGTGAAGACGATCAGGCCGCCCATCGTGGGTGTGCCGGCCTTCTCGTGGTGCTCCTCCGGGCCCTCCTCGCGGATCTGCTGGCCGAACTCCCGCAGGCGCAGGTACTCGATGAACCGCGGCCCGAGGAAGATCGTGATCAGCATCGCGGCCATGCCGGCGATCAGGATCTCTCCGAGCATCTAGCTCTCCGTCAGCTTCTCGGCCACTCGCTCCAGCCCCACGGCCCGCGACCCCTTGACCAGGACCGCGTCGCCGGGCCCGAGCGCGGCGCGCAGGGCGTCGGCGGCCGCATCGGCGTCCGGCGCCAGCTCGTCCGGCCCATAGGACTCGGCCAGCTCCCCCACTCCGATGATCCGCTCGACTCCCCGTTCCCGCGCGTATTCGCCGATCTCGCCGTGGTAGGCGGCGGCGTCCGGGCCCAGCTCCCGCATCTCGCCGAGCACCGCCAGCCGCCGGCCGCTCGCCTCGAGGGAGGCGAGGTGGTCCAGCGCCCCCCGCATCGAGATCGGGTTGGCGTTGTAGGAGTCGTTGACCAGGATGGCGTTCTCCGGGAGTTGGACGAGCTCCCCACGAAGGCGCGAGAAGACTATCCCGGGCGCCCGATCCCCCATCTCGTCCAACCCGAAGCCGAGTGCGACGCCCGCGGCGATCGCCGCCAGCGCGTTGTCGAGGTTGTAGGCCTCGACGAACGGCAGCTTGAAGCGGTGCTCGCCCACCGGGGTGCGCACGAGCGCCTCCGTCTCGCCCTCCTGCGCAAGCACCTCGGTGGCCTCGACCTCGCCGCCCGAACCGAACCGGATCAGGTTGGGAGCGCGCTCGAGGTGAGGCTCGAGCGGCCCGGCGTCCGCGGGTACCACCGCCGTACCGCCGGGCCGTAGGCCGTCGATGATCTCGGCCTTGGCCGCCGCGATCGCCTCGACCGATCCGAGCAGCTCGACGTGGACCGGACCGACGTTGGTGATCACCGCCACGTCCGGAGCCGCGATCGCGCAGAGCTCCGCGATCTGGCCCGGCCCCCGCATCGCCATCTCCAGCACCAGCACCTCGGTTCCCTGCTCGGCGGCGACCACGGTGAGCGGCAGCCCGATCTCGGTATTGAAGTTCTCGGGGCTGGCATGGACCTCGGCGGGCAGCAGCGCACGGGCGACGTCCTTGACCGAGGTCTTGCCGGTCGAGCCGGTGACGCCGAGCACGCGGACGCCGAGTCGCTCACGCCAGGCCCTGGCGAGGGACTGGAGCGAGGCGAGCGGATCCGCGGCTCCGAGCACCCAGCCCGGGAGCTGCCTTGCCCCCATCCGCTGCTGCATGGCGAGCTCGCGCGCCCACTGTGTCGCAACCAGGATGCCCCAGGCGCCGCGACCGAGGGCCTCAGCGCCGAACTGACCGCCGTCGTGGCGCTCGCCGGGCAGGCCGACGAAGAGGTCGCCCTCCCGGATCTCGCGCGAGTCGATCACCGCCCGCCGTGGGCCCCCGTCTGCGCCGCTCGCGAGGACCTCCGCCCCGGCCGCCGAGGCGAGCGCATCGCCGTCGAGGGAGATCAAGTCGCCGTCCGAGTGGCCAGCTTGCGCAGCTCCTCGCGGGCCACGTCGCGGTCGTCGAAGGGGACCTTGCGCCCGTTCTCGAACTCCTGCCCCTGCTCGTGGCCCTTGCCGGCGATCACCACGGTGTCGCCCTCGCCGGCGCGTCCGAGGGCGAGCGCGATCGCGCGGCGGCGGTCCTGCTCGACGGCCACCCCGGCGGCGGGACTGGCAGGCATCCCCTCCAGGATCTGATCGATGATCGCGGCGGGGTCCTCGGAGCGCGGGTTGTCGGAGGTCACCACGGCGACGTCGGAGAGCTCGGCGCCCGCCCGGCCCATCAGAGGGCGCTTCTGGCGGTCGCGGTCGCCGCCGCAGCCGAACACCGAGATCAGCCGCCCGGAGGTGATCCGCCGCGCCGCGCGCAGCACGTTCTCGAGCGAGTCGGGCGTGTGCGCGTAGTCGACGACGACCGCAAACGGCTGTCCCTCGTCGATCGACTCGAAGCGTCCCGGGACCTGCTCGGCGTCGGCGAGCGCCGCGGCGGCGTCTCCGAGGTCCAGGCCGAGCGCGTGCGCGACCCCGAGCGCCGCCAGGGCGTTCGCGACGTTGAAGTCGCCCGGCAGGGGAGTCCTGACGTCCAGCTCGCCCGCGGGGCTCACGCAGCGGAACCGCGACCCGGCGGCGTCGAACGCAACGTCGCGCGCGCTCAGATCGGCCTCGGCGCCCGCGGCGGAGTAGGTGACGCTCTCTTCCGGCTCGCCGCCGGAAAGCTCGTCCGCGAGGCGCCTGCCGTAGGGGTCGTCGATGTTGAGGATCGACACCCCGCCCTCCAGCTCGAGCAGCGGCGCGCCTCCCTCCCCGGTGAAGAGCAGCCGCTTCGCGGCGAAGTAGTCCTCCATGTCGGCGTGGAAGTCGAGGTGATCCTGGCTCAGGTTGGTGAAGACCTTGGCCGCGAAGTTGATCGCGTCGGCGCGGTGCAGGACGAGTGCGTGCGAGGAGACCTCCATCGCGCAGGCCTCATCGCCGTCTTCGAGCATGCGGGCGAAGGTGCGCTGCAGGTCGATCGCCTCCGGCGTGGTCCGCTCGACCTCCTCCACCTTCCCGCCCGCGACCTGCCACACGGTGCCGAGGAGGCCGCAGCGCCGGCCGGCCGACTCGAGCAGGTGCCTGACCAGGAAGGCAGTGGTCGTCTTGCCGTTGGTGCCGGTGATCCCGACGACTGTGAGCTCCGCCGTCGGGTCGCCATTGAAGGCGGCCGCGATCGGGGCCATCGCCGCGCGGGCATCGTCGACCGTCGCCTGTGGGACGTCGAGCTGCAGTGGCCGCTCGACCACCAGGGCGGCGGCACCCGCCTCGACCGCCGTCGCCGCGAAGTCGTGACCGTCGGTCCGCTCTCCGGGGAAGCAGAAGAAGAGAGTGCCGTCGCCGACCCTCCTGCTGTCGTAGGCGAGATCGCGGATCTCGACGGAGGGTTCTCCGCGCAGGTCCGCGGCGACGCCTGCAGCTCTCAGCAGCTCGCCCAGCTCCATCCCGACGCGATTCTAGGAGTGGGCCTCACGATGGGCCCCGACCCTAGTTCGGGGAGATGCCGAGGTATGGCAGCGCGAAGGAGGCGATCTGCCCGAACACGGGCGCCGCCACCTCGCCGCCGGTGTGGACGTAGAGCGGCTCGTCGACGACCACCGCGACCAGGAGCTTCGGACGCTCGGCCGGGGCGAAGCCGACGAACGAGGCGACGTAGCGGCTGTCGGAGTAGGTCCCGTTTTCGACCTTCTGCGCGGTGCCGGTCTTCCCGGCTAGGACGTAGCCGGGGACGCTCACCGACGAGGCGGTCCCGCCGGGCTCCAGCACGCCCTCGAGCATGCGGCGGAGCTGGGCCGCGGTGTGGGCGCGGATCACACGGTGCGCGCCGGCGTCGTGGTCGACCGGCCTCCCCCCGACGCTCTTGACCAGCGTCGGGTGGCGGAGGATGCCGCCGTCGGCGATCGCCGAGTAGGCCGTCGCCATCTGCATCGGCGTCACCGCGAGGCCCTGACCGATGGGCAGGTTTCCGATCGTCGAGCCCGAGTAGTCGTCCAGGGACGGCACGATCCCTCGCTCCTCGCCGGGGTAGTCGAGGCCGGTCGGGCTGCCGAAGCCGAAGCGGTCGATCCAGCGCGAGAACCGAGTCGCGCCCTCCTTGAGCCCGATCGTCACAGCTCCGACGTTCGAGGACATGGCGAGGATCTGGGCGACGGTGGCCGTGATCGGCGGCCGCGCGTGGGACTCGCCGATCGTCCGGTCGTAGACGTGGATCTCCGACGGCAGGTAGAAGCTCGAATGCGGCGTGACCACGTGGTCCTCGAGCGCCGAGGCGACCGTGAACGCCTTGAAGGTCGAGCCCGGCTCGTAGGTGAAACCGGTGGCGCGGTTCTCGAGCTGGTCTGGGCTCGCGTCCGCCAGGTCGTTCGGGTCGAACGTTGGCCAGTTCGCCATCGCCAGGATCTCGCCGGTGTTCGGGTTCATGACGATCGCCGCTGCGCCCTTCGCCTGGTAGTGCTGCGCGGCCTCGGCGAGCGCCTCCTCGGTCTTGTCCTGGATCGCGGCGTCGAGGGTGGTCTGGACGTCCTCGCCGACGCTCGGCGGCGTGACCGTCTCCATGCGGAGCGGGCGGCCGAGGGCATCGTGGAGGACGTCCTGCTCGCCGTTCGCTCCCCCGAGAATGTCGTTCTCGGAGTGCTCCAGCCCGGTCAGGCCCTGGTTCTCGGCGCCGACCGCCCCGATCACCTGAGCGGCGAGGTCGCCCTGCGGGTACAGGCGGCGGCTCGTGGGAACGGTCGAGATCCCGGTGATGTCGAGCTTTTCGACCCTGGCGGCCGTCGCCGCGTCGATCTTCCGCGCCAGGTAGGCGAAGCCGGAGGTTCGGTCGGAGAGGGCCTCGGAGAGGTCCGCCGTCGGCTCGCCGAGGAGGTGGTGCAGCCGGAGCGCCGTGCGGCCGGGGTCCTTGACCTGGTACGGCGTCGCGATCACGTCCGCAGCGTCCTCGGAGGCGGCCAGGACCTTGCCGTTGCGATCGAGTACCCGGCCGCGCTGGCCGGGGATGGTCACTCGTGTGACCTGCTGGCTGCGTGCCTCGGCGCGGAGCGCGCTGCCCCGCACGCCCTGAAGCCAGAACGCACGCACGAGCGCGAACGAGAAGATCACCAGGAACGCGCAGAAGAGCAATCCAAGGCGGCGGTCGATCTGCCGCATGGCGCTAGAGCCCGACGCCCCCGGTGGCACCCCCGCTGCTGGTACTCGACCCGCTACTTCCCGACGAGGCGCCGCTGGTGGTTCCGTTGGCCGTACCGGACCCGGTCGTGCCGGCACCCGAGCTCGGCGTCGTGCTGGGTGTCGGCGTCGTGGATGTCGCGGGCGCCGTCGTCGTGGTCGGGGTCTCGCTCACGCTCGTCGGGGCGTAGGAGCTGCCCGCGGTCGGGTAGCTCGATGGCTGGCTGGGCGCGGTCAGGAAGCTGTCGGTGGAGAGCAGCCGGGCGAGCCTCTGTGCATCGCCGTCGCTGGCGCTCAGATAGGTGATCGCCTTCGGGTCCGGCACGGCGAGCCCGAGCCTGGACGCCTCATCCTCGACCCTGCTCGCCGCGAGCCGCTCGTCGATCTGGGCCTGCAATGCGGAGACCTGGGTCTTCAGGTCGTCGATCTGCAGCGAGGTCCGGCCCGAACCGGAGCTGAGGCTGAGGCTGAGCACGTTGAGGGCGACGATCCCGCCGAGCAGCGCGCAGAGCACCGCGATCCAGCCCCGGCCCCGGGTCAGGCGCATGATCAGGCTCGAGTCGGAGATGTCCCGCACGGCGCCCACGCTGCGGACCGCCGCCTGCGGCAGCAGGGCGGCACCCGCCGCGAGGCGAGGGCGCGCCGCGGGCGAGGGCGCTCGGCGCGGCCTGCGGCGGGGCGCCGGCCGCGTCGCCGGGGCGGTCCTGGCGGTGGCGGCCTCCATCAGTCGGCCTCCCCCTCGCGGATCTTGAGCGCGGCGCGCAGGTGCGCCGATGAGGCACGTGGGTTGCGCTCGAGCTCCTCCGGTCCGGGCGAGACCGCGCGCTTCGTGATCAAGTCCGCCTCGGGCTCTCGGCCGCAGACGCAGACCGGCAACTCGGGCGGGCAGATGCAGCCACGGGCGCGATCCGCGAGGAAGCGCTTGACGCAGCGGTCCTCGAGGGAATGAAAGGAGATCGCCCCGAGCCGCCCGCCGACCCTGAGGATCTCCCAGGAGAGAGGCAGGGCCAGGTCGAGGGCCTCGAGCTCGCCGTTGACGGCGATCCGGATCGCCTGGAAGGTGCGCTTGGCGGGATGGCCGCGGCCGAAGCGCTCCGCCGGAGGAAGCGCGGCCTTGATCGCGGCGACCAGCTCCGCGGTGGTCGAGATCGGGCGGCGCTTGGTGATCTCACGGGCGATCGAGCCCGCCCGCCGCTCCTCACCCAGGTCCCTGATGGCCCGGGCAAGCCGCTCCTGGGGCCACTCGTTGACCACGGTCGCGGCGGAGAGCGCCTGCGTCGGATCCATCCTCATGTCGAGCGGCGCGTCGTAGCTGTAGGAGAAGCCGCGCTCCCAGGCGTCGACCTGCATCGAGGACATGCCGAGGTCGAAGACGATCCCGTCAGGCCGGACGCCCTCACCGCGCAGGCCCTCGAGCGCGGCGACGAAGTCAGCGCGGAGGAAGCGAGCTCGACAGGGAAGATCGCCAGAGAACTCCCGCCAGCGGGCCTCGGAGGCCGGGTCGCGGTCGACTGCGATCAGCTCGCCGTCGGGACCGATCCGCTCCGCGATCAGGCGGGCGTGGCCGCCGCCGCCAAAGGTGCAGTCGACGAAGGTCTCGCCCGGGCGGGGGTCGAGCAGATCGACGAGCTCCGCGGCGAGGACGGGTTCGTGTTCGGTGGGCACATACGTAAGGTTCGCCAATCCGGCCCGCGATCCCACGATCCTGTGTGAAGCGGTCGCCATCTCAGCCTCCTCGCTCGTCGTCGGAGAGGTTCTCGGCGACGTCCGAGACCTCGTCGGCCATCTCCTTCTCGTAAGCGGCCCAGCGCTCCGAGTTCCAGATCTCGAACCAATCGTCCGAGCCGACGATCACGCAGGGACCCTCCCCCAGCCCGGCGTGCTCGACCAGCTTCTTGGGCAGCCGGATGCGGCCGGCGGAGTCCAGCGAGTCATCGAAGGCGCCGCCGTGGAAGTGGCGCCGCATCATGCGGCCCTGCCTTCCCAGCGGGTTCGTCTTGCCGAGGAATTGCTGGGTGAAGCGCTCGTAGCCCGCGGGAGCGAACACCCAGACGGAGGGTTCGAGTCCCTTGGCGAGAACGACTCCATCGGCCAG
>DATFPJ010000011.1:0-2449 GCA_035264865.1 Solirubrobacterales bacterium | reverse complement strand
CTCGTTCATCACCTCGCAGATCACGCCCGCGGGGATCAAGCCGGCGAGCCGAGCCAGGTCGACCGCGGCCTCGGTCTGGCCGGTCCGCTCGAGCACGCCGCCGTCCTTGGCCTTGAGCGGGAAGACGTGGCCGGGCTGCACGAGGTCCTCGGGCCCCGAGTGCGGGTCGATGGCGACCTGAATCGTCCGGGCGCGGTCGGCGGCGGAGATCCCGGTGGTCACGCCTTCGCGCGCCTCGACGGAGACCGTGAAGGCGGTCTGGAAGGGGGCCTCGTTCTTGGCGGCCATCAGGTTGAGTCCGAGCTCCTGGCAGCGCTCGTCGGTGAGCGCGAGGCAGATCAGGCCGCGGCCGTGGGTGGCCATGAAGTTGATCGCCTCGGGAGTCGCGAACTGCGCCGCCATCGTCAGATCGCCCTCGTTCTCGCGGTTCTCGTCGTCGCAGACGACCACCATCCGCCCACGGCGGATGTCCTCGATCGCCTCCTCGATCGGGGCGAACGGGGATTCGCGCTCGGTCTCCGTCAGCTTCCGTTCGGCCATGCTCAGGACTCCTCCCTAATTAAACGGGTTGTTGCTGCTCGGCTCTGCATCCGCAGCGTCCTCGCTCAAGGACAGTTGGCGATGCACGTAGCGCCCGAGCACGTCGCACTCGACATTCAGACGATCGCCGGCTCCCACCTCGCCCAGGGTGGTGCGCTCGAGCGTCTCGGGGATCAAGGAGACCTCCATCACCCCATCGTCGAGCTCGGCCACGGTCAGACTGACGCCCTCGATGGCGATCGAGCCGCGCTCCACCACGTAGGTGCGCAGCTCGTCCGGGACCCGGAGCTTGAGTCGCTTCGCGAACCCGTCCGGGACCACCTCCTCCACTGTCGCGGTGCCGTCGACGTGGCCCTGCACCACGTGACCTCCCAGCCGATCGGTCGGCCGCAGGGCGAGTTCCAGGTTGACCGGCGATCCACCCTCGAGCTCGCCGAGCGTGGTGAGCGAGAGGGTCTGGTGCATCACGTCGGCCTCGAAGGCGCCATCCCTAACCGAGGTCGCGGTCAGACAGGCCCCGTTCACCGAGACCGAGTCTCCCTCGCCGAGCTCGTTGGCGAGCTCAGCCTTGACGCGGATGCGGGCGCCCTCGTCCGATCTCTCGAGGGACTCGACGCGGCCGAGCTCCCGGACGATTCCCGTGAACATCAGCGACCAGCCTCCATCACCACTGCCTCAGCCGGGCGCGGACGAGCAGGTCCTCGCCGACCTGCTCGAAGCGCGTCTCCAGCGGCCGGACGCCCTCCGCGATCCTGGCGACACCGTCACCCTCCAGGACGGCGCGCGCCTGCGCTGCGCCGACCAGCACGGGCGCGACGAACAGCCGGATCTCGTCGATCTCTCCGGCATCGAAGAGCGCCCCGGCGAGGGTCGGGCCGCCCTCGACGAACAGATCCTGGATCTCGCGCCGGGCGAGCTCGTCGAGCGTGGCCTCGAGGCGGGCGCGAAGCGTGCGGCCTGGCGCGACGATCACCTCGGCGCCGGCGTTCTCGAGGCCATCGCGCCGGGCGGAGGCCGCCTCGGGCGCGCAGACCACGATCAGCGGGGCCTCGTCGATCGAGGACACCAGAGCCGAGTCCAGCGGCAGGCGCGCCTGCGAGTCGAAGACAACCCGGGTCGGCTGCCGGCCGGCGCCCTCGACCCGCGCCGTCAGCAGCGGGTCGTCGGCGAGCGCCGTGCCGATCCCGACCGCGACGGCGTCGCATTCCGCGCGCCAGCGGTGGACGAGCTCGCGGCTCTCGACCGAGGAGATCCAGCGCGAGTCGCCCGTCGGAGAGGCCACGCGGCCATCGAGCGACATGGCGGCCTTGTAGGTGACGAGCGGCCGGCCGGTGCGTGCCCGCTTGCGGAAAGGCTGGTTGAGCAGGCGCGCCGCGCTCGCCTCAGGTCCGCCGGCGAGCTCGACGTCCACCCCGCCGTCCCGGAGCATCCCGGGGCCGCGACCGGACGCCTTCTCGGTCGGGTCCTCGGACGCATACACGACCCGCGAGATCCCGGCCTCGAGGATCGCCTCCGTGCAGGGCGGCTGGCGACCGGTGTGCGCACAGGGCTCGAGCGTCACGTACAGGGACGCGCCGGCCGGATCGGCGCCTCTGCTGCGGCAGTCCTCGATGGCGGCGCGCTCGGCATGCAGGCCGCCGAGCTCGGCGTGGAAGCCCTCCCCGATCACCTCGCCGTCGCGGACGAGGACGGCGCCCACCAGGGGGTTGGGGCTGACGCGCCCCCGCCCCTGCTCGGCGAGCTCGAGAGCCCGGCGCAGATGCGACGCTTCCTGTTCGGTGCTGACCGATGGCAACCGCGACTCCTTCGTGGGTTGCGACTGATTGACTGGTCAGTCAGCCAAGAATTGTACGGCAGTAAAGTCCGCCGGCATGCCGAGGGTTGGGCGCGTACAGGCGACGGACGAGGC
>DATFPJ010000010.1:0-3178 GCA_035264865.1 Solirubrobacterales bacterium | reverse complement strand
CGGTTCCTCCTGCACCATGCTGAGCACGTCGCGGAGGTAGAGCAGGTGGTCCTTCATCGCGCGCTCGGCGCGCGCCGGGTCCCCCTTCTCGACCGCCGCCACCAGTGCCTCGTGCTGCTCCACGATCGCCGAGTGGACGATCGCGGGCTCCAGCACCTCGACCAGGGACGGCTGGAGCACCTCGAAGATCCAGGTGGTGAGCGCCTGGATCATCCGGTTGCCGGCGGCCGCCGCGATGGTCTCGTGGATCTCGGCGTCGGCATTCGAGACGACCTCGACGTCGTCGGGGTTGGCGGCGGCCGCGTCGACTGCAGCACGCAGACGGCTCAGCGTCTCCTCCTCCGGCTGGTAGGCCGCCAGCCCGGCGAGCGGGACTTCGAGCAGGACGCGGGCGTCGAGCAGCTCGTGAAGGCTGACCGCCTCGGTCTCGAGCATCATCGCGATCGCGTCGCTCAGGCTGCGCCCCATTCCCTGCTCCGCGGTGTGGGCGACGAAGATGCCGCCGCCCGGCCCCTTCGTCGCGCGGATCAGGTTGCCGCTGGAGAGCAGCTTGAGCGCCTCGCGGAGGGTTGGCCGGCTGACTCCGAATTCGGCCGCGAGGTCTTCCTCACGGCCCAGGAAGTCCCCCGGCGCAAGGCCCTCGTTCTGCACGTAGTGCTGGATCTGGACCGCGACCTGCTCACTCGCCCCCCTGATCTGCCGAGCCTGAGGCCTGGAGCGGTTCCCGGCGCCCGCGCGCTGGGCGCTCACGATCCGACCCACCTCGGAGTGCGCTCATCGACAACCCGGCGCGACTTGCCCGTCTGGCGGGGCAGCACCCCGGGCGCCACCGGGACGACCCGGACACGGAGGCCGAGTTGCTGGCGCATGCTCTCCTGCAGGCGCCGAGCGCCCGGGCCGTCGGTCAGCTCGACCTCGAGCTTGATCTCGTCCATGCCGCTGCGCTCCGTATAGAAGGTGATCCTGAACTCCCCCGTGCTGCTCACCTGGCGGACGGCCTCCTCGATCGCCGACGGATACACGTTCATGCCGCGGACCACCACCATGTCGTCGGTCCTGCCGACGATGCCGCCGGGCAGCCAGCGGCCCTCGTGGCCCGCGGGACATTGCTCGTCCGTAGCGACCACTGAGTCACCTGTGCGATAGCGAAGCGCCGGGAAGCCCGTGAGACCAAGCGGGGTGATCACCAGCTCCCCCCGCTCCCCCTGCGGTGTGGGGCTGAGGTCCTCGTCGAGGATCTCGCAGATGAACTCGCTCTCGTCGATGTGGAGCCCGTGACCCTCGATGCATGGGTCGCCGAACGGACCGGCCTCGGTGAGGCCGGCGTGGTCGATGCAGACTGCCCCGAAGCCCTCCTCGATCCTCGAGCGGACGCCCGGCAGCGAGCCTCCGGGCTCGCCGGTGCAAAGCACCCGCCCGATGGATTCGAGGGTCGACTCGAGGCGCTGCTCGACCGCGACCTCCAGCAGGTGGAGGGCGTAGGTCGGCGTGCACCAGAGCGTCGTCGCCTCGACCTCGGCGATGGTCTGCAGCCTCTGCACCGAGCCCATGCCGCCCATCGAGACGCCCATCGCGCCGATCTCCTGGAGCCCCTCCTTGGCGGCCCAGAACTGGACGTGCGGGCCGAACGAGAAAGCGAGCGCCACCCGGTCGGAGCTGTCCAGGCCGGCGGCGGCCATCGTGTGGGCGAAGCGCTGCTGCCACCAGGCCCAATCCTCGGCCGTCTCGAGGACCCGGAGCGGGTGGGCGGTGGTGCCGCTGGTCTGAAAGAGCTGGGTGTAGCGCTCGAGCGGATAGGTGAGGTTGGTGCCGAAGGGGCGATGCCGCTCCTGGTCTGCGACCAGGTCGCGCTTGGTCAGCGGTCGTAGCTCGGAGAGGTCGGGGCGATCGCCGAGCCCGAGCTCCGCGGCCCGGGCCCGCTGGAAGGGATTGCTCTCCAGGACGAGGTCGAGGAGCTCGGCGAACCGCTCTTCTTGCCCCGCTGTGCCCGGCCGCACGCCGACCCCCGGGCCATCGGGCGTCAAAGACTGCTCCTAGTCACGCCGGCGGGGTGTCTCCTCATGGCAGCGCCTCCACGCCAGATTATCGATAAGTCAGAGTATTTGTCAGGAACCGGTGATCACGACCTTCATCACCTCAGCGGGATTCTCCATGGCGTACCCGACGGCTTCCGGCGCGCGGTCGAGCGGAAACCGCCGGCTGATCAGGCGCTCGAGCGATTCCGGATGGCTTTCGACGAAGCTCACCGCCTCGCCGAACTCGTCAGACCCGCAGCAGCTCACGCCGAGCATGTCGATCTCCTTCTCGGTGAAGGCGCCGATCCGCAACGGAACCTCCTCCCCCGACATCCCGACCACGACCACGCGACCGGCCGACGCCGCCATGTCGACGGCGGCGCGGATCGGATCCGGTGCCCCGGTCGCGTCGAAGACGAGCGGCGGGCCCTCGCCGCCGCTCCACTCGAGGCAGTCACGCACGACCTGGTCACGATCCTCCCAGACGAGCGCCTCGGCGCCGTTGGCGACGCCGAAGTCGAGCCGGCTTCGCACCCGGTCGACGAGCAGCGTCGTCGCCCCCCGCTCCCGGGCGAGCAGGTGCACTGCCTGGCCGATCGGCCCCGCTCCGAGGATCACGACCTGCTCCCCCTGGGAGATCCCGGACCTGTGGAGGCTGCGGACCGCGATCGAGACCGGTTCGGCGAGTGCCGCCACCGCCGGCTCGTCCGAGTGGATCGGGAAGACCTGGGACTCGGGCACGCGGAGCAGCTCCTGCAGCCCCCCATCGGTATGGATGCCGATCAGGCTGAAGTTGTCACACACGTTGCCCCGCCCGACCCGGCACGGATAGCAGCGGCCGCAGGAGCTGATCGGCATGATCGCGACGCGATCGCCCTGGCTGAGGCGATCGTTCGCGCCGGGCCCGAGCTGCTCGATCGTGCCGGTGAACTCGTGGCCCTGAATCCGCGGATAGGGCGATTCCTCGAAGATCTGGAGCTCGCCGGCGAAGAAATGGAAGTCGGAGCCGCAGATCCCCACCGCGTCGGGGTGCACGATCACCTCGCCAGGGCCGGGCGGCTGCGGCTCGGGCAAATCGAGGACCTCCATCTGCCTGATTCCCCGAGTCACAGCAGCGAGCACGGCAACAACCTAGAGGATTTGGTCAATTAGTCAAACGTCGC
>DATFPJ010000009.1:0-5457 GCA_035264865.1 Solirubrobacterales bacterium | reverse complement strand
GATGTTGCCGGGCAGGCCCACCGCCTTGGCGAACTCCGGGTCGATGTGGATCGGATTGAAGTCGCCCGAGGCTCCCGCGTAGCGATGGGGCAGGTACTTGTCGGGCGTGACCTTCAGCTCCGGGATCGGATCGCCCTCCTTCAGATCCATCACACCCCCCTCACGATGTTGGTCCAGGTCCCCTTCACCGTCTGGCCGCCGTCCTGGTTGGTCGAGATCGTCTCGAAGACGTAGAAGCCCTTCCCGTCCTTCTCATAGATCTCACGGCAGGTGGCCGTGGTCTCGATCACGTCCCCGTCGCAGACGGGCTCGTCCCACTCGAACTCCTGAGAGCCGTGCAGCATCGCCGCCAGGTTGATGCCGACGTCGGGGTCCAGGATGGCCGGCCCCATCGCCCGCGCGCTGTAGACGACGCAGAACATCGGCGGCGCGACCAGGTCGCGGAAGCCGGCGGCCTTGGCCGCGTCGTGGTCGCGGTGAACCGGGCTCGAGGCGCCGATCGCGTCCGCGAACTCCCGGATCTTCTCGGCACCGACCTCGTAGGTGACGGCGGGCCACTGTTTCCCTATCGCATCGGTCTTCACCGGCATCTGGGCGCGCGATTCTAGGCACAGGTCAAGCTCAGCCGTCGCTTGCTCGCCGCGAGGCTAGGGTAGGAATTGAGGGTGTCTCCGTTCCTCACCACCAGGGATCCACAGGGCCTGATGCGCTTCCGGCCGTTCGCGATCCCGCTGATCATCGCCGCCATCTGCACGGCGGTCGCGGCCGCGATGGCCCTCTCGGGCACCGAGCTCGGCGCCGGGCTGGGCATGGCGGTGGGCGCGCTGGCCGCGACCTCGCTGATCGTCTTCGCAGCCCGCGCGAAGCCCGACGATCGCCTCGAGGTCGCGACCAGCCGCGACGCCGAGCATCGCGTCCTGGTCGTCGCGGTCGAGGAGGCGACGGCGGAGGCGGCCGGCCGAATCGCCGATCTGGTGGGCTCCGCGACGGACGTCCGACTGGTCGTTCCCGTGCCGAGCCACCGCCTGGACCGCTGGCTCTCCGCGGAGGACAACGCCCGACGCGAGGCCGAGGCGCGCCTGGCCCGCTCGGCGGGAACCCTGGTCGCCGCGGGCCTCCCGGTCAGCGGCTCGGTCGGCGATCCCGACCCTGCGCAGGCGCTCGAGGACGAGTTGCGGGACTTCGCGGCGGACGAGGTGGTGCTGCTGATCGCGGACGGAAAGGATCCCCTCGCAAAGGTGGAAAGCAGACTTGCATTGCCGCTCAGGCGGGTTAGGGTTGGCGCGTGACTCGTCTCCGTTTCGGCGCGGCCGCCATAGCTTCTCTCTTCCTGCTCGCCATGTTCGCGGCCACCGCCCAGTCCGCGATCAGCATCTACGAGAACTCCGAGGCGGCCACCTTCCTGGGGAAGATCCGCAAGGGCAAATGTAAGGTGAAGGGCACCGGGCGCAACAAGCGGTTCCATGCGGGCGGCAAGACGACGAACGGCGCCTACACCCTCGACATCACGATCCTCGGCTTCAAGGGCTTCGGCAAGGACTACGACATCCACTACGGGGACATCTCCACCACGGTCGACGTCGAGGGCACGAGATCGGCCGATGACTTCAGCAACGCCTTCCCGTTCCCGGGAGGCCAGCCGCCGTCGAGCGCCGGCTCGATCGCCTTCGCCCGCGGTGGCGACAAGGTGGGTGCCGGTGCCTACGGGCTGGCCAACGCGGACTACTCGCGGGGCGTGGCGGTGGCCGGCAAGATGAGGTGCCGTTACCCGAGCTGACGCGCCGCCGTCAGCCCTCCGCCTCGCGCTCATCGGCCATCCGCCGTGCCTCCTCCGCCGTCGGCAGCATCGCGAGATAGCTGCATCGCCCCTCGTCGGTGACCTCGAAGACGAAGGCGAGGTCCATGCTGACCTGGATGCCTCCGCGTCCGCGGCCCTCCTGGTGGACGCTGGTTACCACGTGGCGGTCGCCGATCGCGACGTAGTCGGTCACCGCCGCGGCGACCTCCTCCCACGCATCCGTCCAGGCCGTGATCCAGGAGACGAAGCCGTCGTGGCCCTCGAAGTTCCCGGCGTTGACCATCTCGGGCGACGCGTAGACCTCCACGTCGTCGGTGAGCGCGGCCACCATCCGCCCCATATCGCCGTCGTTGAACGCATCCATGCCGGCCTGCGCCAGCGCCCGGCGCTGCTCGCTAGTTGGAGCCATCCATCTCGAGCACCGCGAGGAACGCCTCCTGGGGAACCTCCACGGCGCCGACCTGCTTCATCCGCTTCTTGCCCTTCTTCTGCTTCTCGAGCAGCTTGCGCTTCCGCGTCACGTCGCCGCCGTAGAGCTTCGCGGTGACGTCCTTGCGCAGGGCCTTGACCGTCTCGCGCGCGATCACGTTGGAACCGATCGCGGCCTGGACCGGGACGTCGAAGAGCTGGCGCGGGATCGTGTCCTGGAGCCGCTCGACCAGCGCGCGGCCCCGGTCGTGCGCCGCCTCGCGGTGGACGATCAGCGACAGGGCGTCGACGCGGTCGCCCGCCAGGAGCACGTCGAGCTTGACCAGGTCCGAGGGGCGGCTGCCGATCGGCTCGTAGTCGAGGGAGGCGTAGCCGCGGCTCCGCGACTTGAGCTGGTCGAAGAAGTCGAGCACGATCTCCGCGAGGGGCAGGTCGTAGCGGATCTGCACGCGCTCAGGGGAGAGGTAGTGCATGTCGACGTGCGTACCGCGCCGCTTCTGGCAGAGCTCCATCACGGCGCCGACGTACTCGTTCGGAGTGATGATCGTGGCCCGGATGTACGGCTCGAAGATCTGCTCGATGCCGGCGGGATCGGGCATCTCGGTGGGCGAATGCACCTCGACGATCTCGCCTCCCCGCACCTCGACCTCGTAGCGGACGTTCGGGGTCGTCGCGAGCAGCTCCAGGTCGTACTCGCGCTCCAGCCGCTCCCGGACGATGTCCATGTGAAGCAGGCCCAGGAACCCGCAGCGGAAGCCGAAGCCGAGGGCATCGGAGGTCTCGGGCTCGTAGGAGAGTGCCGCGTCGTTGAGGGCCAACCGATCGAGCGCGTCGCGCAGATCGGAGTAGCGGTCGGTGTCGATCGGAAAGAGCCCGCAGAACACCATCGGACGCACCTCGCGGTAGCCGGGCAGCGCCTCCCCCGCCGGGTTTTCGCGGCTCGTGAGCGTGTCGCCGACCCGCAGCTTGGTTACGTCCTTGATCCCGGTGATCACGTAGCCGACCTCGCCGGCGGCCATTCCCCGCGCCGTCGCCATCTTCGGGGTGAAGAACCCGATGTCGTCGATGTCGGCCTGCGTCCCGGCCTGCATCGCCGTGATCTGCTCGCCCTTGGCGAAGGCGCCGTCGACCATCCGCACGAAGGCGACGACCCCTCGGTACTGGTCGAACTCGGAGTCGAAGATCAGGGCCCGCGGCGGCGCCTGTGCCGCGCCCTGCGGCGACGGGATCCGCTGGACGATCGACTCGAGGACGTCGGGCACGCCCTCGCCGGTCTTCGCGGAGATCCGCAGCGCCTCCGAGGGATCGCCCCCGAGCAGGTCCGCCACCTGTGCGGCGACGCCGTCGGGATCCGCGCCCGGCAGATCGACCTTGTTGAGGACCGGGATCAGCTCCAGGCCGGCGTCGATCGCGGCGTAGGCGTTCGCAACGGTCTGCGCCTCGACGCCCTGCGCGGCGTCGACAACCAGGAGCGCGCCCTCGCACGCGGCCAAGCTCCGCGACACCTCGTAGGAGAAGTCGACGTGGCCGGGGGTATCGATCAGGTGGAGGTGGTAGGTCTCGCCGTCCGCGGCGCGGTAGGTGACCCGGACCGCCTGCGCCTTGATCGTGATTCCCCGCTCGCGCTCGAGCTCCATCGAGTCGAGCATCTGCGGCACGTGGGTGCGCGCGTCAACCGCCCCCGTGAGCTCGAGGATGCGGTCGGCAAGCGTCGACTTGCCGTGGTCGATGTGGGCGATGATCGAGAAGTTCCGAATCCGGTCCATGGGCGGAGAGGAAGGGTAGGGTCACGGCGTGGTCGACTGGGGACTCGGCAAGTACGAGCGCATCGCGGAGCAGCTCCGGCCGGCCGCAAAGGTAGTGGTGGACACCGCCGACCCAGTCCCCGGCGAGACGTTGGTGGACATCGGGTGCGGGACCGGCAACGCCGCGCTCCTCGCGGCCGAGCGCGGTGCCACCGTGATCGGAGTCGATCCCGTGCAGAGGCTGCTCGAGAAGGCATCCGCTGCCGCAGAGGAACGCGACCTGGACGCCGAGTTCGTGCTGGGCGAGGCGGCCTCGATGCCCGTCTCCGGCGCGGAGGCGGATGCGGTCGTATCGGTCTTCGGGGTGATCTTCGCCGAGGACCCGGCGGCGGCCGCCGCTGAGATCGCGCGAGTCACCGCCCAGGCCGGCCGGGTCGTGCTGGCTGCCTGGGTCCCCGGCGGGGCGATCTCCGACGCGGTCCGTCTCAACCGCGAGACCCTGGCGGAGATCCTCGGTGAGCCGCCGGCGGCAGCGCTCTTCGCTTGGCATGAGCTGGAGGCCCTATCCGGCCTGTTCGAGCCGTACGGGTTCTCGGTCTCGCTGACGGAGCACGAGCTTGCGTTTTCCGCACCAACCATCGATCAGTTCATGCGGATCGAGGGAGAGAACCACCCGCTCGCGGTCGCGGCGCGACCGGTGCTCGAAGGAGCCGGCCGAGCCGACGAGGTTCGCGACGGGATGCGCCGGATCTATGAGGAGGCAAACGAGGATCCGGCGGAGTTCCGGATCACCAGCCGCTACGTGGTCGCCGAGATCAGGCGGCCGGCCTGACAGGCGTCTCCGAGGGCAGCCCGTACCGGGCGACGATGCGGTCGTAGTTGGTCCGCATCAGCTCGATCACCTCGTCGACGTCCTCCTGGCTCTCGATCCGCCGCGCGGCCATCGCGTCCTTGCCCGGGAAGACCGGATGGTCCACGACCTTGCCGTGCTCCCTCAGGCTCGTGCCGAGCTCCTTCGCGAGGGCGAAGTGAGCGGCATGGTCGCCGTGCAGGTGGCCGACCTCGTGTGATCCGACGCGGAAGCTCCACTCGCCACGCCTCCCGTGTCCAGCCTCGACGCCCGGCCAGGCCGTGACGGTGTCGGTGATCTGCTCGCTGGGTGTCCTGGTCTCCTCGCTCACTGGGTCTCCTCGGTCGCGGTCCGCTCAAACTACAAGCTCAAGTGAGCTTGAAGTCAAGGCGAGATCGTGCTTAGGTGTGCGGATCGACGACCTGCTCACGATCGGTGAGGCGGCAAGGCGCAGCGGCGTCGCCGCCTCCGCCCTGCGCTTCTACGAGGACCGTGGGCTGATCTCCTCCGAGCGCGCGGGATCCGGCCACCGCCGCTACCCCCGCTCAGTGCTGAGACGCATCGCCTTCATCGTCTTCGCTCAGCGGATCGGGCTGAGCCTCGACGAGATCAAGGCCGAGCTCGACAAGCTGCCG
>DATFPJ010000008.1:0-7435 GCA_035264865.1 Solirubrobacterales bacterium | reverse complement strand
AGGCGCTCGCCGCGGTCAGGGTCCTCCGCGAACAGCTCTCGCAGGTGCCGCGCGCGGATCTCTGCGTACTCCTTCTCCAGCGCCCGCCAGGCCGGGCGCTCGCGTAACTGCGGCCGCTCGCTCACGCGCAGGAGCCTAGCCGCGTGCGTTCAGGCAGCCAGGCGGTCGGACTCGGACTTGATCGTCTCGAGCAGCTCGTCCCAGGACTTCGAGAATGCCGCGGCGCCTTCCTTCTGCAGCCTCAGGGCGAGGGCATCCGTGTCGATGCCCTGGTCCCGGTGTGCCTGGAAGACCTGCTCACAGTCGCCGCCGTCGGCGGGTAGCGGCTCGCCGACCTTGCCGTGGTCCGCGAATGCCTTCAGGGTCTTGTCGGGCATCGTGTTGATCGTGTCCGGCGCCGCGAAGGCCTCGATGTAGAGCGTGTCCGAGGCCTCCGGGTCCTTGGTCCCGGTGCTGGCGAAGAGCAGGCGCTGCAGGCGTGCCCCTTTCTCCGCGAGTCCCTTCCAGCGGTCCGACTCGAGCATCTCTCGCCAGGCCGCATAGGTCGCCTTGCCGACCGCGATCCCGAGCGTGTTCTTCATGTCATCGGGCAGGTCGTCGTGGACGGCGACGTCCCAGCGGCTTATGAACAGTGAGAGGACGGAGGGCACGTCCGGGTCCAGGCCGGCCTCGATCCGGCGCTCGACGCCCTTCATGTACGCATCGGCCGCGGCCATCGTCTGGTCCGTGGACATCAGCAACGTGACGTTGATGGGCACCCCCGCGAAGATCGACTCCTCGATCGCCGGCAGGCCCTCGGGCGTCCCCGGGATCTTGATGAAGTTGTTCTCCTCCGCCCGCCCGTACAGATCCGCGGCCTGCTGGATCGTCGCCTGGGTGTCATAGGCGAGCACCGGCGAGACCTCGAGCGAGACCCAGCCATCCATCCGATCCGTCTCCCGGTGGATTCCCTCGAACATCCTGGCGGCGCGGGTGACGTCGGCGAGTGCGAGCTCGAAGAAGATGTCCTCGGGCTCCATCCCGCGCTCGCGCAGCTCGGCGATCTGCTCGTCGTAAGCGTCCCCGCTCGAGATCGCCTTGTCGAAGATCGTCGGGTTCGAGGTCTGGCCGGTGACGTTGAGCTCGTCGATGTAGCTCTGCTCGGTGCCGTCATCGAGCATCGTGCGCGTGATGTTGTCGAGCCAGAGGCTCTGGCCGAGGTCATGGAGCTCTTGCGTGGGCTTCATCGTCCGAGTACCTCCTTGGCTGTTTCGGCCACCTTTTCCGGGGTGAAGCCGAACTTCGTCTGAACGTCCTTCAATGGGGCCGAGGAACCGAAGGTGTGCATCCCGATCTTCGCACCCTCCCGGCCGACGAAGCGCTCCCAGCCCAGGGTCGAGGCCTCTTCGATCGAGACGCGTGCGGTGATCGCGGGAGGCAGCACCTCGTCCTGGTAGGCCTGCTCCTGCCGCTCGAAGAGCTCCCAGCAGGGCATGCTCACGACGCGCGAGCGGACGCCCTCGGCCACCAGCTTCTCGTGGGCGGCGACCGCCAGCGCGACCTCACTCCCGGTCGCGATCAGGATCACCTCGGGATCGCCGTCGTCCGGGTCTGCCAGCACGTAGGCCCCCCGCCGCACTCCCTCCGCGGACGCGTATCGGCCGCGGTCGATGATCGGGACGTCCTGGCGCGTCAGCACCAGGGCGACCGGCTGATGGTGGCGGTCGAGCGCGGCACGCCATGCCTCGGCCACCTCATTGGCGTCAGCGGGCCGGATCACGTCGAGGCCCGGGATCGCGCGCAGGCCCGCCAGGTGCTCGACCGGCTGGTGCGTCGGCCCGTCCTCGCCGAGGCCGATCGAGTCGTGCGTGAAGAGGTGGATCACCGGCAGCTCCATCAGCGCCGAGAGGCGGATGGCGGGTTTCGCATAGTCGGAGAAGGTCAGGTAGGTCGACCAGACCGGGCGCAGCTTGGAGAGGGAGAGCCCGTTGCAGAGAGCCGCGGACTCGTGCTCGCGGATCCCGAGGTGGAGCTGGCGCGCATTCCTGTCCCCCGGCTCGAAGTCCTCGGCGCCTTCCACGTCCTTGAGCCGGACCGACGTCGAATCGGTCAGGTCCGCCGAGCCTGCGAGGAGCCACGGGATCCGCCCCGCGACGGCGTTCTGGACCTGGTTGGAGGCCTTGCGCGTGGCCATCCCCTTCTCGTCGGCCTCGAAGCTCGGGACGTCGCCGTCCCAGCCCTCCGGCAGCTCGCGGCGTTGCATCGCCTCGAGCTCGCGCGCCAGGGTCGTCTTCTCCCGCAGGTAGCCGTCGAAGAGCTTCTCCCACGCGTCCCGGAGCTCCGCCCCGCGCCGGCCGATCCCGTCGTCGAAGTGCTCGCGCACACCGTCCGGGACGAGGAACTCGGCGTCCTCGGGCCAGCCGTACGCGGCCTTGGTCGCACGAACCTCTTCCTCACCCAGCGGCTCCCCATGGACCTGCGGGGTGTCGACCAGATGTGGCGATCCCCAGCCGATGTGACTGTCGACGATGATCAGCGTCGGCCGCTCCGGCTCGTTGCGGAACGCCTGGAAGCCGCGCGTGAGCAGGGCGAGGTCGTTGGCGTCCCCCACCCTGGTGACGTTCCAGCCGTAGCCGGCGAAGCGGGCCGCGACGTCGTCCTCGTAGGTGATCTCCGTGCGTCCGTCGATCGAGATGTGGTTGTTGTCGTAGACCCAGCAGAGGTTGTCCAAGCGCTGGTGCCCGGCGAGCGAAGCGGCCTCGCCGGAGACGCCCTCCATCAGGTCGCCGTCGCCGCAGAAGACGTAGACGTCGAAGTCGAAGAGCGGGAAGCCCTCGCGGTTGTAGCGCGCGGCGAGCCACTTCGAGGCGAGGGCCATCCCGACGCTGGTGGCGATCCCCTGCCCGAGCGGACCCGTGGTCGTCTCCACCCCGGAGGTCCAGCGGTACTCCGGATGTCCGGGGCACTTGGAGTCGAGCTGCCGGAAGCGCTTGATGTCGCCGAGGCTGACCGATGGATCGCCGACGACCTCGTAATCGGGGTCCACAGCCCGGACGCCGGTCAGGTGGAGCAACGAGTAGAGCAGCATCGAGGCGTGTCCGTTGGAGAGCACGAAGCGGTCGCGGTTCGGCCAGATCGGGTCCTGGGGGTCGAAGCGCAGGAAGCGCTGCCAGAGCGTGTACGCGACCGGCGCGAGCGCCATCGGCGTCCCCGGGTGACCCGAGTTCGCCTTCTGGATGGCGTCGATCGACAGCGTCCGGATCGTGTTGATGCAGAGCTGATCGATGTCGGTGCGGCGCTCGGCTGCGACTGCCATCTGGCTCGATCCTACGGCTTCGAGGTCCGGGGCTCGGAGCTATCCGGTTGCCCGGAGCCATAGATTCCCACCGCAATGGCCGCCGACCTCGACGCCGAGAAGAAGCTCGCCGCCGACGCAGCGGCCGAGCTGGTCGAGGAGGGCATGACCGTCGGGCTGGGCACGGGCTCGACCGTCGCCCACCTGCTGCCGGCGATCGCCGCCCGTGGCCTGAGCGACCTGCGCTGTGTCGCGACCTCCGAGGCCACCGAACAGCAGGCCCGCGAGCTCGGCCTTCCGATGGAGGACTTCGACTGGCTCGATCACCTCGACATCGCAATCGACGGGGCGGACCAGATCGCGCCCGATCATTGGCTGGTCAAGGGCGGGGGCGGCGCGCACACGCGCGAGAAGATCGTCGCGGCAACCGCGGAGCGCTTCGTCGTGATCGCGGACTCCTGCAAGACGGTCGAGCGGATCGAAGCCCCGATTCCACTGGAGCTCTTTCAATTCGGCCTCGCCTCGACCATGACGCGGATCTCGGAGGATCTCGGTCCGGTGAAGCAGCGTCCGAACACGCCCACCAGCCCGGACGGAGGCGTAATCGCTGACTACGAGGGAGAGGTCGGCGACCCCGCGGAGCTGGCCACCCGCCTGGCGGCGATCCCCGGCGTGGTCGATCACGGCCTCTTCCCCGCGGGGATGGTGAGTGCGGTCCTGATTGGTCGCGGCGACTCCGTCGAGCGGACCTAACGGGGTGGCGTCGTCCGCCGACCTCGAGCGCCTGCGGCAGCTCTACGCGCGATGGTCGAAAGGCGATTTCACCTACAGCGAGATCCTCGACCCCGAAATCAAGAGCGAGAGCTTCGGCGTCTGGCCCGAGGGGCAGGGAAAGACCGAAAACCGGCGCGAGCTCGCGGCTGCAATAGGCCGCTGGCTCTCGGCCTGGCAACGGCCGCTGACGATCGATGCAGAGGAGTTCGTCCAGCGAGGCGATCGCATCCTGGTCTTGGTCCGCTGGAACGGGCGCGGCAAGGGCAGCGGCCTCGAGATAGAGGCGACAGGCGCGCACCTCTGGACCTTCCGGGACGGTCTCGCCGTTCGGTTCGACGTCTACCGGGACCGCGAGGAGGCGGGCGCGGCCCTCGAGGGCGCGTGACGCGACGCACACTACGGGTGCGCTGAGCCCCGGTACGCTCGTCGCACTCAGATGGTGGAGAAGGACGCCGTCATCGTCGGCGCGCGCTGCGCCGGCTCGACCCTCGCGATAGCGCTCGCGGAGCGTGGTTGGGACGTCCTGGTCGTCGACCGGGACACGTTTCCCAGCGAGACGGTCTCGACCCACTTCATCTACCCGAACACGCTGGCCCGCTTCGCACAGCTAGGCGTGCTCGACAGGCTCCTTGCTGCCCACGACGTGCCCTTCCTCCAATCGCGCATCGTCGGTCTCGGCCACGAGGTCGCCGGCGCCTATACCTCGATCGATGGGTTCGACAAGGGGATCGGGCCTCGCCGTTCGGCGATGGATAAGGCGATCGTCGAGACGGCCCTGGCCGCGGGAGCCGAGGGGCGGTTCGGCGAGCGGGTCGTCGACCTGATCGGATCCGGCACCGAAGACGACCCGGCGAGCGGCGTGGTCCTCGAGAACGGCGACCACGTCAGGGCCAGGTGGATATTCGGCGCCGACGGTCGCGGCTCGACCGTCGCCGGCCGGCTCGGCGTCGAGAAGGAGCGGTCCAACCAGGGCGAGCTTGGCTTCCTCTGGGCCTATTGGCGAGGCATTCCCAACGACGGCTACGGGACACTGATCGCGAGGGAGGACGCCGTCGGGAATCGCTGGGCGATCGAGGACGGCCTCCACATGCTGATCGCGGGCGGACCCCCCGATTTCACCAAGGGCACCGCCCGGGAGCGCCGGCAGAGGTACCTCGAAGGCCTCCGCTCCCTGCCGGAGCTGATCGAGCCGGAGCTACTGGAGCGGGCCGAGCCGGTCACGGACATCACGGTTGCGCCGGAGTCGCTGATGCGCGGCTTCTTCCGTCGGCCGACCGGCCCGGGGTGGGCGTTGCTGGGCGACGCCTCGCACTTCAAGCACCCGGGCACCGCGCAGGGGATCTCCGACGCCGTCGAGCAGGCGCTCTATATCGCCGAGCACCTGTCGGGCTCGAAGCCCAGCCTCGACGACTACGAGGCCTGGCGCGATGGGAGGGCGGCCGAGCACTACGACTGGTCCTTCGCCTGGGGCCGGTTCCCGCGGCCCGAGCAGTCGGGTCCTCTGTTCAAAGGGTGGGCGTCTGAGCCGGATGCCGGACAGGACCTCCGCGACACGTTCACCCGCCGGGTGGAGCCATCGGGGCTGATGACCCCTGAGCGCATGGCGCGCTGGTTCGGCGATCAGCGGTTGACCGTCGCCATCCCCTCCGACGTGTAGCGCTCGCCCGCGGGCTCCGGCAGCTCCCGGTCGATGCGGGCCAGGTCGTCGTCGCCGAGCTCGACGTCGGTGGCGCCCGCGTTCTCCTCCAGGTACTGACGGCGCTTGGTGCCCGGGATCGGGACGATGTCCTCGCCCTGCGCGAGCACCCAGGCGAGTGCAAGCTGTGCCGGGGTCACGCCCTTCTCCCCGGCGATCTCCTTCACCTTGCCGGCGAGCCGCTGGTTCATCTCCCAGTTCTCCCTCTGGAACCTCGGGTTCGTGCGGCGGAAGTCCCCCTCGGGGATGTCGTCCGGCGATGAGAAGCGGTTGGCGAGGAACCCGCGCCCGAGCGGCGAGTAGGGCACGAAGCCGATACCGAGCTCGCGGCAGAGCGGCAGGATCTCCGCCTCCACGTCCCGGGTCCAAAGCGAGTACTCCGTCTGCAGCGCGGCGATCGGGTGGACGGCATGGGCGCGGCGAATCGTCTCCGGCGCCGCCTCGCTGAGCCCGATGTGCAGGACCTTGCCCTCCTTGACCAGCTCGGCCATCGCGCCGACCGTCTCCTCGATCTCCACGTTCGGATCGACCCGGTGCTGGTAGTAGAGGTCCACGTAGTCGGTGCCGAGCCGCTCCAGCGACCCCTCGATCGAGCTCTTCACGTGCTCGGCCGAGCCGTCCTGCGGGCCGACCGTGGACATGTCGCCGGGGACGGCGTCGTCCAGGCGGCGGTTGAACTTCGTCGCGATCACGTACTGGTCGCGCTTGCCGTTGATCGCGCGGCCGACCAGCTCCTCGTTCGTCAGCGGGCCGTAGAGCTGGGCGGTGTCGAGGAAGTTGGTGTCCAGCTCCAGCGCGCGCTGGATCGTCGCGATCGCCTCGCCCTCATCCGCCGAGCCGTAGAAAGCGGACATTCCCATGCAGCCGAGGCCGAGCTCCGAGACCTCCAGTGATCCGAGCTTTCGGTGTTCCATGCCAGTGCCTTTCGTTCGGCGTTGCCCCGCCGAACAGCTTGGCACCTGCGACCCGCCGGCCTTCGGGCTACATGGACATCGAGCCCATCGCCGGCATCGCATCCGAGGGGACGGTCAGGCCGGGGACCTGGTCGGGGAAGAAGGCAACCCCCACCGCCAGCGCGAGCAGCACCACGACGGCCACCGCCTCCGCGGACTGCCGCCAGGGCAGCAGCTTCTCTGTTGCGACCAGGGCGGCGATCACCGCCATCCAGGTGATGCTCATCACCCCGAGGGCGAAGAGCGCGGCCATCAGCGCCCAGGAGCTGGCGAAGCAGTAAGCCCCCTGGCCCACGCCCATGCGGATCGCTCCACGCGGTCCCTCCCGCCAATCGGCGACGAGAAGCTCCCGATCCGGCAATGGCGGAGGCAGCTCGACTTGAACGACGTCAGCTCATAGAGCACCGCCGCCGCGATCACCCCCGCGGCCACGTACCGACCGCCCTCGTCCCAGCGCAGGAACCCCGGATCGAGCGAGCGCACGACGTCGACGAGCACCCAGGCCGCGATCCCCGCGAGCATCCAGACCAGCAGGTAGCCGGCGGTGAACAGCGTCGTCCGCGTCAACGACTGCGGCGTCACGGTGGCTGCGCCCCTTCGTGCGCCAACCGCATACGCCCCCGCCATCGGCACGAGGGAGGGGAGCATCATCGCGGCCATCATCACCGCCCAGACACCCGCGAACCAGCCCAGTCCGCCGAGGTCGGTTCCCGGGCCCATGTCCATGCCCTGCATCCG
>DATFPJ010000007.1:0-4523 GCA_035264865.1 Solirubrobacterales bacterium | reverse complement strand
GGCACCGGTGGCCGCGTAGAGCTCCGCGAAGTAGTCGTAGAGCGGCTGGCCGGAGTCGGCCGCGGCGGCCTTCGCGGTTGCCAGCGAGACGCCGAGGATCGCGTTCGCCCCCAGCCGGCCCTTGTTGGGAGTCGCGTCGAGCTCGATCATCGTCCGGTCGAGTGCCGACTGCTCGGCCGCGCGCGCGCCCGACAACGCTCCCGCGATCTCGCCGTTGACGTGGGCGACCGCCTTGGCGACGCCCTTGCCGCCCCACTCATCGCCGCCGTCGCGCAGCTCAACGGCCTCGTACTCTCCGGTCGACGCTCCCGAGGGGACGACCGCGAGCCCGCGCGCACCTGAATCGAGCACGACCTCGACCTCGACCGTCGGGTTTCCCCGCGAGTCGAGCACCTGCCGCCCGTGAACGCTCTGGATCGTGGCCATCCAGCCGGGACGCTAATCCACCAGGCGCTTCGCCGCCTGCCGCAGCGCCAGCTCCGGGTCCACCCCGAGCTTGCGGGAGGCAGCCACCGCCTCCAGCAGCAGCGTGCCGACGAGCTGCTCCGCTTCGGCCCGTTCAGCGGGATTCGCGGTGGGCCCTCCCGGCCTCTCGGCGCCCGATGAGCCCTCCGGGTCCACGCGGCGCAGGACCTTCCGCGCGTAGAGCAGCGCCGGCAGGTTCTCAGGCAACTCTGCGGGATCGCTCCCACCGCCCTCGACCTCGCGCTTGATCTCCTCCCACTGGGAGAGCACCTGTCCCGCGGTCTCGAGCTCGCGGTCGCCGTAGACGTGGGGGTGGCGGCGGATCAGCTTGGCCGCGCACGACTCGGCAACCGCCGCGAGATCCCCCTCCCCTCGCTCCTCGAGCAGCAGGGAGAGGAAGAGCACCTGAAAGAGGACATCGCCGAGCTCGTCCACCATCGCCTCGGTGTCGTCGCGGTTGGCCGCGTCGGCCAGCTCATAGGCCTCCTCGACCGTGTGCGGGACGATCGAGCGGGCGTCCTGCTCGCGGTCCCAGGGGCACTCGCGACGCAGGCGGCGGGTCACCTCGTCCAGGTGCCGCAGGGCTTCGAGGTACCCGGGCGCCTCGATACGGAGTTGCCTAGCCGCCCAGTCCGCCGAGCCCGGCCGGCAGGGTCGGGGTCGTCGACTCGCCGGCGGGATGCGGGGTCTGCGGCGCGCCGCCGGTGGTCGGGACGAAGGGCTTGAACGTTCCGGGCGCGACCGGCGCAGGGCCCGAGCCGGTGCACTGCAGCTGGCCGGGCTGTCCGCCGGTGGCCGTCGACCCCTCCTGGCAGCTCGCGAACACAGGGGCGGGGCAGCCCTGGGCAGGCTGGCCAGGCTGAGAGGGGCCGAGCTTGTCCGGGTCGCAGCCGGGGCCGGCGCCGTTGAAGTTGTCGCAGCCTTCCACCAGGTAGTCGGTGTTGCACTGGGTCAGGTTGGTCCAGTAGGAGCGGAAGTCCTCCCCGAAGGCGGTCAGGGCCTCCTGCTGCTGCTGGCCGCGGATCTGCTGCTTGATCTGGTCGCTCACCTTCTGCGCGGGCCCGCCGCCCGCCGCGGTGGTCGTCTCGTCGAAGCCCTGGACCTTCTCCGGCGTCGCCGAGAAGACCTCGAAGGCGTAGCTGCCGGTTGGGGTGGTCACCGGCCCCTGAACCTGGCCGGTGGGGGCATTGAAGATGTCGTCGTCCAGCGGCTGCTGGAACGAGCCCGGGACGACGCCCGACCGCAGCCCGCCCTTGTCCTTCGAGACCGTGTCGGTGGAGTACTGGGCCGCGACCTTCTTCCAGTTCGCCGCCGAGTCGTCGGCGCGAAGCGCGGCGAGAGCCTGGTTGACCTGGTTCGCGTCATTGTTCTGGATGATCCGGATCGTGCGCTGGGCCGGCTGCGTGAACTGCTGCTTGTTCGAGTCGTAGTAGTCCTGGGCCGCGTCGTCGGAGACCGGTGGGACTCCGTTCGAGACGTCGTCCTGGATCTTGTTCTGGATCAGCTGGAGCTTCGCCCGCTCGAGCACGTCCTGGTCGGTCAGCCCGGCCTGGTCGCGCGCCTTGACGTAGGCCTCCTCGGTCTTGAACTGCGACTTGATCTGCGACAGCGACTGCTGAATCTGGGTGTCGGTGAAGCTCAGGTCTCGCCGGTTCGCCTCGCCAACGATCCATGCGATCTGGAGCGCGCTCTGCATGGCCTGATCCTTGAGCTGCTTGTACTGCGGGTCGCTCGGCTGCGGGACGGACTGCAGCCCGCTCTGCTTGGCGGTTTGATCCAGGAAGCGGTCGAAGTTGGTCTTGCTGATCACGCCCTCGTCGACCAGGCCGGGAACGTCGATGCTGTCGTCGTCGACCACCGCGACGTCGTCGGAGGGCACGTTCGGATGGCCGATGCCGATGGCCGCGGCGACGATCGCCACGCTCAGGACGAAGACCGCGCCGAAGACGATGGCGAGGTTCCGCTTGGACAGGAATCCGCTCCGCACAGGGGCGGCAGCATAGCCGGACGCCTCTAAGGCAGCGCTTAAGGGTCGATTCAGGCGGCCTCGGCGGCAGTCTGGGCGGTCAGCGCGGCCGAAAGTCCCTCGGCCACGGCGATCAGGGCGCCGAGGCGGGCCGTGGCGTCGTCCGGAACCGGCACCGCCAGGGTGTGCTCGCGCCACTGGTAGATCGCCTCGGGGACCCGCTCGGCGAGGGTCTCGACCTGTCCGGAATCGAGCTCCAGCGGTGCGACGCGCAGCCGCCCGGCGCGGAACTCGACCATGCGGGCTCCGGCATCGCCGAGCGCGATCCGCACCCGCTGAAGGTCCAGCAGGTTGGAGACGGACTCCGGAACCGGGCCGAAGCGGTCCTCGAGCTCCTCTCGCAGGGCGCGCAGCTCGCCGGGCTCGCGGGCCGCAGCGACCCGCCGGTGGACATCGATCTTGGCGGCCTCGAACGGGATGTAGTCGGCCGGGATGTAGGCGTCCACGTCGACCTCGATCCGCACTGTCTCCCGCGGCTCGTCGGGCAGCTCCTCCGCCCCGGTGCGCAGGGCCTCCGCGGCGTCCTCGAGCATCTGGCAATAGAGCTCGAATCCGACCGCCGCGACGTGGCCGGACTGCTCGTCCCCGAGCAGGTTGCCGGCACCGCGGATCTCGAGGTCGCGCATCGCCACCCGGAAGCCGGAGCCGAGCTCGGTGTTGTCGGAGAGCGTCGAGAGGCGGGCCGCGGCATCCGGCGCCAGCGACTCGGCCGAGGGATAGAGCAGGTAGGCGAAGGCGCGCTCACGGCTTCGTCCGACGCGGCCTCGGATCTGGTACGCCTGCGCCAGCCCGAGCTGATCGGCTCGCTCGACCAGCAGCGTATTCGCGGTCGGGATGTCGAGGCCGGATTCGATGATCGTCGTCGCGACCAGCACGTCGTGCTCGCCGCGGACGAAGGAGAGCATCGTCGCCTCGAGCTGTAGTTCGTCCATCTGCCCGTGGGCCTCGGCGACGCGGACTCCAGGGCAGAGGGCGCGCAGCCGCTCGGCCACCTCGTGCAGGGTGTCGATCCGGTTGTGCAGGTAGAAGACCTGCCCGCCGCGCTCCTTCTCGCGCACGATCGCCCGCTTGACGAGGTCCTCGTCGTAGGGTCCGACATGCGTGCGAACCGGGCGGCGTCCCTCCGGCGGCGTCTCGATGACCGAGATGTCACGGAGGCCGGCGAGCGACATCTGAAGCGTCCGCGGGATGGGCGTGGCGGAGAGGGAGAGGACGTCGACCTTGAGCTTGAGCTGGCGGAGCAGCTCCTTCTGCTTGACGCCGAAGCGCTGCTCCTCGTCGACGATCAGCAGCCCGAGGTCCTTGCCCCGCACGTCGCGCGAGAGCAGGCGATGGGTTCCGATCAGGACGTCGACCTTGCCTTCGCCGAACCGCCGGAGCGCGTCCTTGATCTCCGCCGGCTTGCGCAGGCGGGAGACCATCTCGATGTTGAACGGGGTGTCATCGAAGCGCTCGCGGAAGGTGCCGAAGTGCTGCTGGGCGAGGATCGTCGTCGGCACCAGCATCATCACCTGCTTGCCATCGGCCGCGGCCTTGTGCGCGGCCCGCAGGGCGACCTCCGTCTTGCCGTACCCGACGTCGCCGCAGATCAGCCGGTCCATCGGCCGCTCGGACTCCATGTCCGCCTTGACGGCCTCGATCGCGTCCATCTGATCGGCGGTCTCCCGGTACGGGAACGCCGCCTCGAATTCCATCTGCATCTCGCCGTCGGGCGAGAAGGCGTGCCCCTTGCGCACCTGGCGTTCCGCGTAGAGGTTGATCAGCTCGCCGGCCATCGCGCTGGCGGCGCGCCTGGCGCGCGACTTCAGGTTCTGCCAGCGCTTCCCGCCGAGTGGGCTGAGGGCCGGCTCGTCCCCCTCCGCCCCGATGTAGCGGCTGATCCGCGCGAGCTGGTCGGTCGGGGCGAAGACGCGGTCGCCGCCGCGGTACTCGAGCTCGAGGTAGTCACGGGTGACACCGGCGAGCGTCTTGGTGTCGAAGCCGGAGAACCGCGCGACGCCGTGGTCCTCGTGGACGACGTAGTCGCCCACCC
>DATFPJ010000006.1:0-2907 GCA_035264865.1 Solirubrobacterales bacterium | reverse complement strand
TCCTGGTTCTTCTCGACGATCTCGTGGGCGATCCGGACAAGCGTCCGCCGCAGATCGTCGTGATCGAGCACGACCTTCTCGTCGTTCATGCTGCTGCTCCTTCCCGGCCTCACTGGACCGTGGTTAAAGGGGCTTGCCGCGCCAGCGTAGCAACGGCATGCGACGATCACGAACCGTGAAGCCGCAAGTTGCGGAGGCGATCGAGCGCCACCGGGCCGCGGGACGCGAGTTCGAGGCCGCGGGCGTGCGGAGCTTCGTCCGGGAGCAGGGCGACGGCGATCCGGTGGTGCTCATGCACGGCATCCCCGCGAGCTCGTTCCTCTACCGCAAGGTGCTGCCGCTGCTCGCGGATCGCGGGCTGCGGGGCGTGGCGTTCGACCTCCCGGGCCTGGGCCTGGCCGAGCGACCGCCCGACTTCGACTACACCTGGACCGGTCTGGGTCGCTGGACCGGCCAGACGATCGACGCGCTCGGGATCGAGCGCTGCCACCTCGTCCTGCACGACATCGGCGGCCCGATCGGCATGGAGTGGGCAGCGAGGAACCGCGAACGCGTCAAGACCCTGACCGTGCTCGACACACTGCTCGCCGTCGATGGCTTCCGGCGCCATTGGACGATGGCGATGCTCGCTCCCCCGCTGATCGGCCGCCTGCTGCTCGAGACGAATCGCGGCCCGGCCGCGCGCTGGCTCTTCTATGCCAACGGCATCGCGGACCGCTCGGCGACTCCCGAGGCCGAGGTCGACGCCTACTTCGCGCTGCTGCGCCGAGACGACGGCGGGCGTGCCTTCCAGCGAATCATCCGGGGCTTCGAGCCGACCGCGGAGAAGGAGGGGCTCTACCTGGATGCGCTGCGGGAGGCGGGCTGGCCGGCGCGGATCCTCTGGGGCGACAGGGATCCTGCGCTTGGCGAGGAGGACCGTCGCCCCATCGAGGCGGCGCTCGGAGTCGAGGCGAAGGTCGTGTCCGCCAGGCACTTCCTCCAGGAGGACCAGGCGCCGGCGGTCGCGGAGGCGATCGCCGAGGTGGCCGGGACGACCTAGTCGCCGCTGATTGGCGCGGGCTCGGCCTGGGGCTCGGGGCGCTGCCTCGCCCCGTCCTGCACCAGCTGTGGACCGCCCCGCTCCGGGAACGGGATCTCCACCAGGTCGAAGTCGCGCGGCGCGACGGTGTTCGGGAACGTCTCGCGCGCCTCCTTCAGCACGGTCGAGACGTTGTAGCGGGAGGAGACGTGGACGATGGCGAGCATCTCGACCTCGGCCTCGGCGGCGAGCTGGGCCGCATCGCGCGCAGTCGAATGACCGGTATCCAGCGCCCGCACGGATTCCTCGACAGCGAAGGTGCCGTCGTGAACCAGCAGCTGAGCCGCGTGGGAGGCGATCCGGGTCATCTCACAGGGTCCGGTGTCGCCGGTGATCACGACCTTTCGTCCCTGGCGGGGCTCCCCCATCACCTGGTCTGGGCGGACCTCCGCGTCGTTGATGGAGATCGTCTCGCCCCGCTGGAGGCGGCCGAAGTCGTGCGGGTCGGCGATCCCGAGGCCCCTCGCCTCCTCGACGTCGAAGCGGCCGGGGCGCTCGGGCTCGACGTAGGCGTAGCCGAGCGCACGCATGCGGTGCTCGACCCCGAATGCGCGCATCTCGAAGCCCTCATGAGCCACCCCCCCTCCCACGTCGAGCTCGATCAGCTCGATCTCGTAACGCAGCCTGCCGAAGATCCGCCGCAGCGCGTCGAACAGCGCGATCAGGCCGGGTGGCCCGATCACGCGGAGTGGCTTCTGGCGGTCCATCAGGTCGTAGGTCTTGAGCAGACCCGGCAGGCCGAGGTAGTGGTCGGCGTGGAAGTGGGTGATGTAGACGTCGTCGACCTGGATCAGGCCGGTCGAGTTGATCATCTGCCGCTGGGCCCCCTCGCCGCAATCGACCAGGATGCGGGCGCCGCCGGAGCGGATCAGGACGCACGCGGTCGCCCTCCGCGCCGAGGGCACGGAGCCACCGGTGCCGAGAAAGACGACCGAGAGGTCCATGACGCGCCTAGCGTACGGAGGCCGGCGGGACTGGAGCGGGCGGACCCTGCCGCACCGCGCCTACACTTGGCGCCCCACGCGCCCGTAGCTCAGTGGATAGAGCGCTCGCCTCCGGAGCGAGAGGCCGCAGGTTCAAATCCTGCCGGGCGCGCTCCCGGGCTTGCAAACACCCCGCGCGAGCGAGAGGGTCATCCCTGAACGGGCCTTTGGGAAAAGGAGACGAGCATGTACGTGATCGCGATTCACCAGATCAGCGACCCCGAGGCGTTCTGGTCCCGGGCGAGCGAGGGCGACATTCCCGACGGATTGGAGCTGCCGACGGTCGCCCCAAACTCCGACGGGACGCGCGCAGTATGCGTCTGGAAGTCCGATTCGGTAGAGGCCGTGAAGAGCTTCGTCGAGGGGACCGCAGGCGACGTCAGCAGCAACGAGTTCTTCGAGGTGAACGACGGGAACGCTCAGGGGCTTCCCGCGTAGTCCCATCCCCGTCGGTCGTCTCGCGCCCGCTTCCGCGGGGAATCTCCGAGCTCAGCCGCCGGCGACGGCCGGGAGGATCGTGACCTCGTCGCCGTCCGAGACCTGGGTATCGAGGCCGTCCTGGAAGCGGATGTCCTCGCCCGAGACGTACACGTTGACGAAGCGGCGGAGGTCGCCGTCCTGGGTGATGCGCTCGCGCAGCCCGTCGTGCTGGTCGAAGACCGCGTCGAGGGCCTCGCCGACGGTCGTGCCCTCGACCTCCAACTCTCCCTCGCCGCCGGTGGCGGCGCGGAGCTGGGCGGGAATCTTGACCGTGACGCTCATGGTCGGGCGAAGATCTTAGTCATCGCATCCCGCCGGCGGGGTCTCTACGCGGAGACCTCCGCGCCCTGGAACTCGGTCTCG
>DATFPJ010000005.1:0-3150 GCA_035264865.1 Solirubrobacterales bacterium | reverse complement strand
CCGAGGTCCTTGGCGATCTTGTGCATGTCGCGATGCTGGTCCGGGAGGACGAAGCTCGCCGCCACACCCGAGGCGCCCGCGCGGCCGGTTCGGCCGGTGCGGTGCACGTAGGTGTCGCGGTCCTCCGGGGCGTCGAAGTTGATCACGTGCGTGATCTCCTCGACGTCGATGCCGCGGGAGGCGACGTCGGTCGCGACCAGCGTGTCGGTCTTACCACGCTCGAAGTCGGCGAGGGCCCGCTGGCGCTGGCCCTGGGACTTGTTGCCGTGCATCGCGACCGCGCGGACGTTGGCGCGGTCGAGCCTCTTCACCAGCCGGTCTGCGCCGCGCTTGGTGCGGACGAAGACCAGCGTGCGGCCGCGCTCTGAGTCGCGGAGCTGATCGACGAGCGCGGCCACCTTGGTCTCGTGGGAGAGGTGGACGAAGCGATGCTCGGTCGCCCGCTTCTCCGCCTTCGGCGCGTGGACGTGCCTTCGCGGATTGTTCGTGTAGGCCGCGGCGAGCTTGCCCGACGCGCCCTCGAGCGTCGCCGAGAAGAACAGGGTCTGGCGCTCGCGCGGCATCTTCGCCACGATCCGGTCGATCGCGGGCTTGAAGCCGATGTCGAGCATGCGGTCGGCCTCGTCGAGGACGAGGATCGAGATCCGCTTCAGATCGAAGGCACCTCGCTCCAGCTGATCCTCGAGGCGGCCCGGTGTCGCGACCACGATGTGGGCGTTGGCGGCCTGCTTGGCCTGCCCGTGAATCCCGACGCCGCCGTAGACGGCGGCGATCTTGAGTGCGCGAGAGTGCGCCAGCGAGCGGAGCTCGTCGACGATCTGCTCGGCGAGCTCGCGGGTCGGCGCCAGGACGAGGGCCGCGGGGCGGCGCGCCTCGGCCTGGATGCGCTCGATCATCGGGATGCCGAAGGCGAGCGTCTTGCCCGACCCGGTCGGCGACTGGACGAGGACGTCCTCACCTGCGAGGACGTCCGCGATGCAAAGTCTCTGCACCGCGAATGGTTCGTTGATGCCGCGCTTGGCGAGCGCGCCCAGGATTGGGCGAGACACGCCGAGATCGGCGAATGATTCTGAAGACATGTGTTGCTAACTCCTTATGTGCGTTCGTTGGAGATCCTGTGACCCAACTAACGCGCTTCGGAGCGCAGGGAGGAAGGAAACGGAACCTCTCGGGGACCCGGTTGGTCGACCCGACGCGGACCACGGTAGCAGGGTCCCCGGTCCGGGCCGGGCGGTGGCTTGCCGGGAGTGGGAACCGGCAGGCCGGGTACGGAACCCGCAATGGCGTCTAGGCTGTCCTGCGAATGAATCGGTCCCTTTGATCCGCGAACGGGTGGCGGCCCTGCGCTCGATGCTTCGCCGGCACCCCACCGCGGTGAGTCTGGCGGGGGGCACCGTCGTCGCGATCGCGCTTGCGATCGGGCTGGCCGGACACGGACACGAGTTCGTCGTCGCGCTCCGCTCCGCGCCCATCTGGGTGCTCGGCGTCGCGATCGCGCTCCACGTGCTCTGGCTGCTCGCGCGCAGCGAGGCCTGGAGGGTCTGCATCGAGGCGGCAGGCGGCAACATCGGCCGCAAGCGCCTCTACCACGCCTCCAGCCTGGGCTATCTCGGGAACATCTTCAACGGCCAGTTCGGCCTCGCGGTGCGGATCGCCGCGCTGCGGCGCAGCTCGCCGACACAGTGCCCGAAGGCTCCGGTGCTGCTCACCGCCGAGCTGCCGATCGTGATCGTCGAGATGGGGCTGGCGGCGATCTTCTCGTTCACCCTGGTGGCGCCGCTCGGCGTCCCGTGGTGGGTCCCGATCGTCGCGTTCGCGGCCGTGGCCGCGGTGCTCGCCGGGATGCATCGGGTGGCGCGGAACCGGCGTACGGGAATGTGGAAGGGCATCGCCGTGCTCCGCGAGACGAAGGGCAGCGGCCGGATCATCGCCCTGGTCTGCCTCGCCGTCGTCCTGCAGATCGCGCGCAACTGGCTGCTTCTCAACTGGTGCGGGGTCGACGCCTCGATCTTCGATGCGACCGCCCTGCTGATCGCGCTCGCCGTGGTCGGGCTCCTCCCGATCGGGCCCAGCCTTGGAGCGGCCTCGGCCGTCCTCATCCTCGGCTCCAACGGAGCGGCGGCCGCGGCCGCCGCGGGGGCGCTGCTCACCGCCACCGCGGCCGCGGGTGCGATCTGCTTCGCGAGCTGGGCGCTGCTCGACCAGCTCTTGCTGCGGCGCACCCCCGCGCCGGCGCCGGCGCCGTCGGGCGCCTAGGTCCGCGGGGCTCCCGGCCTACCAGCTCCGCCTGGTGCGGAAGAGCTCCTGCACGTAGCCGACGACGCTCACCGGCGACATGAAGAGCTGGTAGAGCAGCAGGTAGCTGAAGAAGCCCTTGACGTTTCGGCGCACCCGCAGGCCGACCTCGCGGAAGGAGTCGCGCGAGAGCTTGAACATGATTCCGCTCAGGATCATGTTGAGCGGCAGGACGAGCAGGGTGAGCGGGCCGACGATCGCGTAGTTCCCGAAGCCGAGGGCGAGGACGATGCCGACCGGGAAGGCGATCGAGTAGACGAAGTCGACGTAGGGGAAGACGTAGTCGACGATCACCGAGTGGGCGTAGGCGCGGCGGCCCTTGATCAGCGCCGGCCCGAACTCCCGCAGCCCCTCGATCATCCCCCGCGCCCAGCGGCGGCGCTGGCGGGCGAAGGCCCGGGCCGTCTCGGGCGCGTCGGTGAAGGCAACCGCGGTCTTCTCGTAGGTGACGCCGGCGCCCTTGTGCATCATCGCCCAGGTGAGGACGATGTCCTCGCCGATCCGATCCGGCCAGCCGCCGACCTCCTTGACCGCCTCGGTCTTGTAGACCGAGAAGGCGCCCTGCGCGACCAGCGTCCCCTGGAAGAGGCCCTGCTGGCGCTTGATCGAGGCGATGCCGAGGAAGTAGTCCCACTCCTGCGCCTGGGTCAGCAGGTTCTCGCGTGAGTTGCGGACGAAGACGGCGCCAGCGGCCGCGACCGTCGACTCCGGCGAGACCAGCAGCCGGGCGACGCAGCGCTTGAGCGCCTCGGGCATGAGCAGGGTGTCGGCGTCGAGGGTCGCGACCAGCGGGGTCTCGACGGTCGCGAGCGCCCGGTTCAGCGTGTTGGCCTTGCCCCCGTGGGGGAAGCTGCG
>DATFPJ010000004.1:0-6671 GCA_035264865.1 Solirubrobacterales bacterium | reverse complement strand
CAGGCCGCCCCATCATTGAGGGTGGAGGAGTTGCCCGCAGTGACGGTGCCCCCCTCGCGAAAGGCGGGCTTCAGCTTCGCGAGCTTCTCCATCGAGGTGTCCTCGCGCGGGCCCTCGTCCACTTCGAGGGTGCGCGGCTCGTCCCGCTTGCTCTTCGGCGGGATCTCGATCGGGACGATCTGCTCGTCGAATCGCCTCTCGCCTTGTGCGGCGACGGCACGCTGATGGCTCTGGAGCGCGAAGCGGTCCTGCTCCTCGCGCGACATGCCGTATTTCTCCGCCACGTTCTCGCCGGTCTCGCCCATTGACTCGGTCGAGTGGCGCTCGGCCATGCGCGGATTGACCATCCGCCAGCCGAGCGTCGTGTCGTAGAGGATCTGCTCCCCCCGCGGCAGGCCGTTCTCGGGCTTCGGCAACACCCACGGTGCGCGGCTCATCGACTCCACGCCGCCCGCCAGGTAGAGGCTCCCCTCGCCGAGGCGAAGGGCGCGCGACGCCTGGTTGACCGCTTCGAGCCCGGAGGCGCAGAGCCGGTTGACGGTGACGCCGGGGACGTCCACGGGCAGTCCGGCGAGCAGCGCCGCCATCCGGGCGACGTCGCGGTTGTCCTCACCGGCCTGGTTGGCGGCGCCCATGTAGACGTCGTCGACCCGCGCGGGGTCGAGGCCGACCCGCTCGACGGCAGCCGAGACCACGTGGGCGGCCAGGTCGTCGGGGCGGATTCCGGAAAGGGCCCCGCGGTAGGCGCCCATCGGCGTTCGGAGCGCGTCGAGGATCAGGGCGTCGGGCACAGCCGATCAGAGTAGCCTCAGCGTCAGGGAGATGTTCTTCGTCCTCTCGACCATCGGGCTGCTCGCCCTGCTCTTCCTGATCATGGTCGTGCTCGCGCGCGCCTTCGAGCGGAACAGCGTGGCCGACATCATCGACTGGAAGCCGACGCGCTCTCCGGAGGTCGAGGCTCAGAACGAGGTCGACGACGTCAGGCAGATGATCGAGGCGCAGAACGTGCTGCGGCGGAAGCGCGGCGCAAAGGAGATCACCGAGGAGGACGTGGAGCGGCAGGCGAGGGAGGACCAGGCGTTCAGGGCACGCGGCCGCGGGCCGTTCTCGCCGGGCGGCGGTACAGATTCGAGCCCGCAGCGGAAGCGAAGCTGAGCAGCGAGGCGATTACGTTTGGCGAGGGCCCTGATCGTCGGCTGCGGCTGCCACGGCCGCGAGCTCGGCACCGAGCTCGCCGAGCTCGGTTGGCGGGTGCGGGGCACGAGTCGCGATGCGTCCGGGCTCGAGCGGATCGAGGCGACGGGGATCGAGGCCGCCCAGGCCGACCCCGACCGGCCCGGGACGGTGCTCGAGCTCTGCGGTGACGTGACCGTCGTGGTCTGGCTGCTCGGCTCGGCCTCGGGGCAGGCCGACTCGGTTGCGTCGGTGCACGGGCCTAGGCTCGAGCGCCTGCTCGAGAAGCTCGTCGAGAGCCCGGTGCGCGGGTTCGCCTACGAGGCCGAGGGCACGGTCGATCGCCAGCTCCTCGACGAGGGACGCGGGATCGTCTTGAGCGCTGGCCGGAGGTGGCGGATACCCGTCGCTGCTCTCAGCGGCGGCCGCGATCAGCCAGGGTGGGCGACACGGACCGCGGCGTCGATCGCCGCGCTAGTCGCCGGCTGAGCTGCCCTGGAAGTCGTTCGCCTTGGAGGGCGGGGCGCAGGGGCTCTGGGGCGGGATCGGGTACTCGCTCCCGGGCTCTCCGCACGGTGTGGCCGGGGAGACCGGCTTGGCGTCCTGCTCTGCGGCGAGCTGCGGGTTTTTCGCCGTCGTCGACCACGGCGCGCGGTCGCTGAAGTGCTCGGGCGGCTTGTCGAACGCCGAGACGAGGGCGAGCCAGCCCCCGACCACGACGACCAGCACAACCGCGACGGCGACGAAGAACATGATCTGGCTGCGCTTCGAGGGGCCGTAGGAGTGGCCGACCACCTGCCGGCGCTTGTCCTGCCCCATCGCGTCTTCCGTCGAGGGCTCGGTGCGCTTCGCCTCCTCGGAGGGCTCGAACTTCTCGAGCTTGTCGATGTCGGCCGCGCTCGGGGCGGTGCCGCGCGTCGGCGCGTCCGACTTGTCCGAGCCCGAACCCTTCGAGCCCGAGGACTGCGAGCGATCCCCGGAGTCTCTCTCCGCCATCCCGAAGCAACCATACCGCCGGGTCCACGAGGTCGCGCCGCTTCGCCCGACAGGCGGCGGGCGGGCCCGGCGCAATTGGCTAAAGTCTGATCAGGATTACCTAGTTAAAGAGAGGCAAGCGAGAGAGAGGCAACGATGGCCGACTACGCAAACGAAGTATTGGTCGAGACCGATTGGCTCGCCGAGCACCTCGAGGACGACGACATCCGCATCGTCGAGGTGGACGAGAACCCGGCGCTTTACGCGGAGGCACACATTCCCGGCGCGATCGGATTCGACTGGAAGAAGGATCTGCAGGACCCGGTGAAGCGCGACTTCCTGGGGCCGGAGGACTTCGGCAAGCTGATGGGAAGCCGCGGGATCTCGAACGATCACACCGTCGTCCTCTATGGCGACCGCAACAACTGGTTCGCGGCCTACACCTACTGGTACTTCCGCTACTACGGCCACGACAAGGTGAGGCTGATCAACGGCCCGCGGGAGAAGTGGATCGCGGAGGACCGGCCCACCAGCACCGACGCTCCCTCGTACCCGGAGGCGACCTTCGAGGCGAAGGCCGGAGACGACTCGATCCGCGCGAAGCGCGACGAGGTCCTCGCGGCGCTCGACTCGAGCACCCATCTCGTCGACGTGCGCAGCCCTCAGGAGTACTCGGGCGAGCTCGTCACGATGGCGGGCTACGAGCAGGAGGGGGCGCAGCGGGGTGGCCACATCCCCGGCGCTGCCTCGGTGCCCTGGGCGCAGGCCGTCAACGAGGACGGCACCTTCAAGTCCGCCGACGAGCTTCGCGAGCTCTACTCCGGCAAGGGCGTGATCGCGAACGGAGACCCGATCATCGCCTACTGCCGGATCGGCGAGCGCTCGGCGCACACCTGGTTCGTTCTGCACGAGCTGCTCGGCGAGCAGGACGTGAAGAACTACGACGGTTCGTGGACCGAGTGGGGGAACCTCGTCAACGTCCCCATCGAGAAGGACGCGTAGCGACCGCCAGGCCGCTCCATATCGGAGCGGAGGGCGCAGCCTGTGGCGACTGGTGAGGGGCGGCCGCTTGCGGTCGCGGCTTTATGGCGAAGCCGTCAAGCGGCCGCCCATCACCTCACGACGCGGTACTTGAGGTGCGCAACCCCGGGTGCCTCGACCGCGCGGAGCTGTTCAAGCTTCACGTCCGGTCCCACGCCTTCGAGGAGGCGTGAGCCGGAGCCGAGCAGGATCGGGACGACGTGCAGCTCGAGCTCGTCGATCAGGCCCGCAGCCAGGTACTCGTTGATGATCTTGCCCCCTCCGCCGATCAGGACATCCTTCCCGGCAGACGCCTCCTTGGCCTGCTCGAGCGCCGACTCGATTCCGTCGGTGACGAAGGTGAAGGTCGTGTCCGTGAGCGTCAGCGGCTCACGCTCGTGGTGCGTGACCACGAAGACCGGCATGTGGAAGGGCGGATCCTCTCCCCACCAGCCCCGCCAGGGATCGTCGTCCCACGGGCCACCCTCCGGAGGGCCGAACATGCCGCGGCCCATGATCTCCGCGCCGATGTCGGCGCGATTTTCCTCGACGACAGCGCTGCTGGCGTTCTCCTCGCCGCCCTCCATCCCGTGCCCCTGGCGCCAGGCCTTCAGCTCCACGACCCAATTGTGGAGGTCCTCGCCGCCCTCGCCGAGCGGGTTCTCGTGGCTCTGGTTGGGACCGGCGACGTAGCCGTCCGCCGAAATCGAAATGTGCGATCTCACCTTGCTCATGTCTCTGTAGACACCTCCTGTCCTCGAAACTCATCGCAGCTCGCGGCCGAGATGGCGAAACAGGTCACCGAGTATGCGGGCGGTAGCCCCCCAGATCAGCTTGTCGCCGATCAGAAAGGTGTCGGTCTTGATCGGCACGCCGCGCCGCACGAGCCGCCGCTTCTCATACGCCGCGGCGAGATCGTCGAGCGAGACGACCAGCACGCTCTCGACTTCCGTCGGGTTCGGCTCGAATCGCAGGCCCTCCTCGATCAGGCCCACGAACGGATGGACCTTGAAGTTGGTGACGAAGGTGCCGATCGGGGGCAGGGCGCCCACGACTTCGACCCTCTCCCGGGCGAGACCGATCTCCTCCTCCGCCTCGCGCAGGGCGGTTTCCAGCAGGCGCTCGTCGCCGTCCCGGCGGCCGCCGGGAAACGAGATCTCGCCAGCGTGGCGGCGGAGGTCGGAGCGGCGCTCGGTGAACACCAGGCCCGGGTTGTCGGGCCAGCCATGCATCGGCACCAGGACCGCCGCCTCGGTGCGGCCGTGGGCCTCGAGGCCCTCCGCCTCGGTCGGGTCAAGGAGAAGCGCGCTGATGTCCGGCTTCGCCATCAAGCGGGTTGCTGCTCGGCTTCGCCTGCGCAGCACCCTCGCATCTAGATGATGATCTGGACGACTCCGCCATCGACGCTCCACGCCGCCCCGGATGTGTACGACGCCTGCTTGGAACAGAGGAAGACGATCGCGGCGGCGATCTCGTCGGTCTCGGCGATCCGGCCGATCGGCCGGCCGGCGGCGGCAGCCTCGAGAGCGTCCTCCCTGCTTGACAGCCCCTCCATCTCCATCACCTGATCGAGCAGGCCGCCCTCCTCCGTCCAGAGCTCGGTCTTGGCGGCGCCCGGGCAGATGGCATTGATCAGCACTCCCCGCGCGGCATATCGGTCCGCGTACAGCCGTGAGAGGGAGAGCTCGGCCGACTTTGCCACCGAGTATTCCGGAGTGGCCGCGGACGGCCGCTTGCCCGAAGAGCTGGCGACGTTGACGATGCGGCCCCAGCTGCGCTCGGCCATCGGCGGCGCGGCGGCCCGCATCAGCCGCATCGGTGCCATCACGTTGAGCTCCCACGCCGCGTACCAGTCCTCGTCGGGAACCTCGTCGAGGGGGCGCCGGCGGGCGGTGCCGGCGTTGTTGACGAGCACGTCGACCTGTCCCAGACGCTCGTCGGCCTCGCGGATGATGGTGGCGGCGGCCTCCGGATCGGTGACGTCGGCGACCAGCGACTCCGCCCGTCCACCCGCTGTCTCGCCTGCGGCCGCGCACTCGTCCGCGGCTTCGATCAGCCGGTCCTCGGAGCGCGCCACGAGCAGAACGTCCGCGCCTTCCTCGCAGAGCATCCGAGCGGTAGCGCGGCCGATGCCGCGGCTCGCGCCGGTGACCACACAGGCCCGGCCGCTGAGACCCAGGTCCATTACGCGCCGATCAGCTCGAGTGAGTCGTCGATCTCGACGTCGCTGCCCAATAGCGCCCGGTGGACCGGGCATTTGTGGGCGATCTTCAGGATCTTCTCCCGCTGCTCGTCGGTGAGCTCCACCGGGATCCTGATGTCGACTCTGGCCTTGGGCGGGGCGTCGGCGGTTCCCTTCGTGAACTCGGAGACGACCTCGACGTCGCCGAGCTCCCAGTCCTTGCGGTCCGCATACATCTCGATCGTGATCGCGGTGCACGAGGCGAGCGCGCCGGCGAGCAGCTCGGTCGGGCTCGGGCCCTGATCGCCGCCGCCGCTCTCCTCGGGCTCATCCGAGATCAGGCGATGCTCCCGGATCTCGAGCTCATGCTCGTAGCCCTTGCGGCGCCGAGCCAGCGCTGTGCTCGCCATCAGGCTCCCTCCCTGCCTTCGAAGATCTGGGGGTTCGCCTCGTCGGCATACCGCGCAAGCGCGAAGGCGAGGTCCGAGGCTCGGTTCAGATAGCGGAGGACGGCGTCCGAGGCGAGGGCCTCGGAGTCGCGGAGCTCCACCGTGCGCCGCTCGGCGCGGCGGATCGCCGAGCGTGCGACGTCGAGGGCGGCGGAGAGCTCGGTCCCGCCCGGGATGACGAAGTGCGGCGGGAGGTCGACCTGGTTCATGTAGCGGTCGATGTCCACCTCGAGCGCCTCGACCATGCCGTCGGTGATCCGGCTGACGCCGTCCTCCAGCCGCTCCGCGGCCTCGGGCGCTGTGGCGAGCTCGGCGCCTGCGACGAACAGGTCTTGCTGGAGAGAGAGGATCGTCGCGTGGAGGTCCGCTTGGTTCTCGGCCTTGCACAATGCGCGGGCGACGCCGAGTGCGGAGTTGGCCTCGTCGATCGAGCCGTATGCCTCGGTTCGCGCGTTCGTCTTCGCGACGCGCCCGCCGTACCAGAGGCTGGTGGTCCCGTCGTCTCCTTTGCGGGTGTAGATCTTCACCATGCTCGACGGCGGCTGCTCGGCTTCGCTTCCGCGCCGCCGACGACCTTATCCAACGCGCGGAAGGACGCCAATCGGCGCGGGCGAGGCCTTCAGCTCAGTGGGTTGAAGGCGATCCCGGTGAGGAGCTTCGGGAAGAAGTAGGTCGACTTCGGCGGCATCGTCTCGCCCTCGGTCGCGACCGCGCGGACCTGCTCGACGGGCGTCGGGCGGAGCAGGAAGGCGGCCTGATAGTCGCCGGAATCGAGCTTGCGGAACGCCTCGTCCACGCTCGGCGTGTAGCCGATCCCCCGCTTCGCGGCGATGTCCTCGGGGCTCATGCCGAGGATGCCCTTGAGCACCAGC
>DATFPJ010000003.1:0-11177 GCA_035264865.1 Solirubrobacterales bacterium | reverse complement strand
AGCTCGCCGTCCCAGGGTCCACCGGGCACTTCGCCGTCGTCCTCGACCTCGGCGCTCCAGCCGCCGGAGCCATCGTGGCGGAGCAGCAGATGACGGCGCCACCCCTCTGCGGTCGCGGTCAGCTCGAGCTCGCGGGTGACGAAGCGATCTGGCGCCTCGAGCCGGTAATCCACGCGGAAGGGCGCCGGATCCGCGCCGAGCTGCGTGCCGATCGCCCGTAGGCCCTCATCGGTGAGCTCGATCGCGACGGTCTCGCTGAGCCACTCCTCGACGCCGGACCAGACCAGGAAACGCATGATTGCCAGTCTGGCTGAAGGACCTGCCGTTACGCCCTAATGTCCCGGCGTCAATGCGTGAGCCCGAGACCACGCCCTCCGGCTTCGCCAACGAGATCGGCGTCGAGTGGACCGATCTCGATCCCGAGAACGCCCGAGCCAGGATCGAGGTCGAGGATCGGCACCTACAACCGTTCGGGGTCGTCCATGGAGGCGTCTATGCGTCGCTCGCCGAGAGCCTCTGTTCGGTCGCGACATACGTAGCCGTCCGCGAGAACGACGAGGTGGCACTTGGGATGGCCAACAACACCACCTTCCTGCGGCCGATCTCGAGCGGGCACGTCAACGCGGTCGCGCAGGTACGACAGCGTGGCCGGACGACCTGGGTGTGGGACATCGAGATGACCGACGACGAGGGACGGGTCTGCGCCCTGTCGCGGATGACGATCGCCGTGAGACCGGGCCGCTAGCGCGGCAGCGGGCGCATCGCGCCAAAGCGATTGGTGATCGGCAGCCGCCGGTCGCGACCAAAGGCCTTGGTTGAGACCCTGACCCCTGGCGGTGCCTGGCGACGCTTGTACTCCGCGCGGTCGACCAGACGGACGACCTCGCGCACGGTCTCCTCGTCGAGCCCCTGGGCCACGAGCTGCTCGACGCCCTCGTCGCGCTCGACGTAGGCCTCGAGAATGCGGTCGAGGGTCTCATATGGAGGAAGGGAGTCCGCGTCGAGCTGGTCGGGACGCAGCTCGGCCGACGGCGGCCGCTCGAGCACCGAGGCGGGAACGAGCTCCCGGTCCCCGCGCTCGTTGCGCCAGCGCACCAGGCGGTAGACGAGCAGCTTGAAGACGTCCTTGATCACGGCGAAGCCGCCGGCCATGTCGCCGTAGAGGGTCGCGTACCCGACCGACATCTCGCTCTTGTTGCCGGTGGTGAGCACGAGCCAGCCGAACTTGTTGGAGAGCGCCATCACAAGGTTGCCCCGGATCCGAGCCTGGAGGTTCTCCTCGGCGAGGCCGGGCTCCGCGCCGGCGAAGCTGGGCTCCAGTGCGCTCTCGTAGGCCTGCATCGCCTCAGCGATCGAGATCTCGAGCAGCTCGACTCCCAAGTTCGCCGCGATCGTGCGGGCGTCGGACTGCGTCTCGTCGCTCGAGTGCGGCGAAGGCATGACGACCACGCTGACGCGATCCGCGCCGAGCGCATCGACCGCGATCAGGGCGACCAGAGCGGAGTCGATGCCTCCGGAGAGGGCGAGCACGACGTGGTCGAAGCTGTTCTTCTCGACATAGTCGCGGAGGCCGAGGGTGAGCGCGGCGTAGACCTCCGCCTCCTCCGTCGGGAGGAGCTCGGCCAGGCGCTCCTCCACCTGCCCCTCGGGGCCCGCGCCCGAGTCGAGCCGCGCCAGCACCGGGACGCGAGCCTGTCCTGACGAGCCGTCCTCACCCGCCGCGCCGGCGGGGACCAGCAGGTCGCAGAGCAGCAGCTCCGGCTCGAACTGGGCCGCTCGCGCGAGCGTCTGTCCGTCGGCACCGATCACAACGCTGGCACCGTCGAAGACCAGCTCGTCCTGCCCCCCGGTGGCGTTGCAGAGCGCGAAGGCCGCGCCGTTCGCGCGAGCACGGTCGGCGATCATCCCCTCGCGGGCGCGGCCCTTGCCGCGGTGATACGGCGAGGCCGAGGCGTTGACGACCAGCCCGGCACCCGCTGCCGCCTCATCGGCCTCCGGGAAGCCCGGATGCCAGATGTCCTCGCAGACGGTCAGGCCGATCGGCATCCCGTCGACCTCGATCAGCGCCGGCTCGGTGCCCGGTTCGAAGTAGCGGCGCTCGTCGAAGACCCCGTAGTTCGGCAGATCGCACTTGCGGTAGATCGCCCGCAGCTCGCCGCCGGCCAGGACGGCGAGGGAGTTGTACGCCGGGGGCGGGGGAGGGTCGATCAGCGGATCGAAGTGCTCGAGCTCAGCGGCGGGCCGCTCTACGCGCTCGGGAAAGCCGACCAGCGCGACGATGCCGGCGACGTCGGTCGCGACCTCCTCGAGGCCCTCGCGCACACCATCGAGGAAATCGCGGCGTAGGACCAGGTCCTCGGGCGGGTACCCGGAGAGACAGAGCTCGGGCAGCAGGACGAGCTGTGCGCCCGCGTCCCGGGCACGCTCGATCGACTCCGCGATCAGGCGAACGTTGCCCTCGATGTCGCCCACGGTCGGATCGATCTGGGCGAGCCCAAGGCGTAGCTGTGATGCCTCGGCCATATCTCAATTATCGGCCCATCCGCGGTCCGGGCTACGCTGCCGCCCGTGTTCAGGCAGGATCGTGCACCTCGCGGGCGTCGCGGCGTGGAGCTGATGGAGGCCCACGTCGAGGACCTCTGCCGCGAGCACGGCATCGAGCTCGCGGGGTCGTCCCCGCGGGGCCGTGCGATCCGCTGGCGCGGCGGACGGCTGGAGATCTCGATCCCGCCGATCCGCGGCCAGATCTCCTACTTCATCGCGCTCCACGAGATCGGGCACCTGGTCGGGCGGGGGCGCTCGGCGCCGCGACTCGAATCCGAGGCGAACGCCTGGCTCTGGGCCCTCGAGCACAGCGCCGTCGAGCCGACGCAGGCCACGAAGCGATCGATCTCGCGCCGCCTGAGTGGCTACCTCGAATGGGCCCGGAACCGCCAGCACCGCCGGGTGCCGCCGCGGATCCCGCCGCGCGACCACGCCTTCTGGTCACTGCTCGAGCTCACCTAGCGACGTTCAGGTTCGAGCCGGGCGCCCCAGATTGCCAACGATCAGGGCGACGACCGTCACCAGGTAGATCTGGCCGAGCAGCGCCTCGGTGATCGCAAGCGAGCGCCCCAGATTGGTCGCCGCGACCACGTCGCCATAGCCGACCGTGCTCAGGGTGGTGTAGCTGAAGTAGAGGAAGTCGTCGCGACCGCCGTCCTTGGTGGTGAAGAAGTCCGACCCCGACAGGTCCTGGATCGTCGCGTAGGCGACGGCGAACAGCAGCCCGATCAGCAGGTAGAGGCAGAGGACGCCGAACATCGAGTGGATCGTCACGCCGCCTTCCTCGCGGAACTGCTTGATCACGCCGGTCACGATGGCGGGCGGCGTGAGCAGGACATAGAGCAGGGCGACGATGCCGGCGGAGTCGTTGCCGAATTGAGCGGTGCCGAAGAGCGCGGCGGCGGACCCGGCGATGCCGACGATCGCGGCAACCAGGCTCAGCCTGATCACCCAGGGGTGCGCCTTGGAGGCGATCACGGCGGCCACCAGGACCAGGGCCTGGAGCACCACCGAGACGAATCGTGCGCCATCTCCGTGCGGTGCCGCCATCACGAAGAAGATCGCGACGATGATCAGACAGAGGACGATTCCGAATCGGTAGTGGATCCGGTGCACGCGGGCATCATCGCCCGCGCTCAGGACGTCAGGGACCCCTCAGCAGGACTTGGCGGGGGGGTCCAGGTGCCGGTCGCGTGTGGCGCCCTCGGCTCGGTTGTTGCCGCGCCCGCACTTGATCTTCACGTCGCGCGTGTGATCCCTGGCCTTGAGGAAGTCGACCCCGCTCTTGCCCTTGAGGATGTCCCGGCCGCGGTTGCCGACCACGAGGTCGCGCCCCGGACCGCCGGAGACCCGGTCCGCGTTCGGACCGCCGAACTCCCGGTCGTTGCCCAGCCACCCGCTCAGGAGGTCGCGGCCGCTTCCGCCGAAGATCTGGTCGTTGCCCTCGAGGCCGAGCAGCGTGTCCCGGCCGCTGTTCCCGACCAGGGTGTCGTCGCCGGCCGCGCCGACGAGCGTCTCCGCGCTGGAGTCGCCGGCCAGCACGTCGCTCTGCGGCGTTCCGACCACGACCTCGATATCGCCGTGGACCGTGTCGCGCCCCGCTTGCCCCTGGTCCTCGATACCGCCATCGTTGCGGTCGCCCGAGCCGATCGTGACGCTGATCGCCGTCAGCCGGCCGGGATACACGAGAGTGTCGCTGCCCCCGCTGGTGCCGCCGAGGATGTCGTCTGGTCCGCCGCCGCCGTCGAGGAGATCCCTGCCGCCACCGCCGCGGATGCTCTCCGCGGCCGGCGACCCCACCACGGTGTCGTTGCCGCCGTTGCCCTCGACGGTTCCGTGGCCGCTGACGTCGTCGTTGCCCAGGCCGCCCTCGACGGTGCCCGGACCATTCGCTCCGCGAACCGTGTCGTTCGCGGAGCCTCCGTCGAGGCGCTCGGTGACCGTGCCCGGGATGGTGCCCGGATCGAGCCAGATCGCGTCGTCGCGGGCACCGGTGTCCACCGAGACGTTCTGGATCCCGGCGCCGGGACAGGTGGCGGTGTGAACATCCACCGCGGCGCAGGTCCCGCTCGGCGTCAGGTTCGCCGCGGAATCCATGACCATGTAGCGGTCCGTGCCGGCGTCGTAGCTGACCGTGATGCGGTTGACCTGGTCGCCGGTCTCGAGCACCCGGATGGTGTTGCCCCCGCTGACGGTGACCGTCGAGGCTAACGCCCCCGGCGCCAGCGCCATCGCGAGGGCCAGCGCTGTGCCCATCGCCAGCAGAGTCCTGTTCCTTCGTCCGTCCCGCATGATCCCTGCCCACTCAACACGCGGAGCGGCCCGAACGAGCGGTCCCGCCCCTATGACTCGCGGACCCCGCTGCATGAGGTTCCGCTCACGTTCGCTTCATAGCATTGCCCGGTGCCAGCCGAACGCAGCCTTCGAATCGCCGCTGCCGTGCTCGCCATCGCCGGAATCGGCGTGGCCACGTACATCGCGATCGCGGAGAGCGGGGGAGGGGCACCGAGGTGCCTCGCCGGCGGGCACGGGTGCGAGACCGTGGCGGAGAGCCGCTACTCCCACCTGCTGGGGATCAACGTGGCGCTGATCGGCATCGCCGGCTACGCGCTGCTGCTCGCGGCCGCTCTCGTCCCGGGCGACGCGGGCCGCCTCGGCGGCTTCCTCGCTGCGCTGGTCGGCTTCGGCTTCAGCGCCTACCTGACCTACCTGGAGCTCTTCGTGATCGACGCGATCTGCCAGTGGTGCGTGGCGAGCGCTGTGCTGATGGCGCTGTCGCTGGCGGTCGCGGCCGCCCGGGGCTTCGCCTACACCGGGAGGGAGCTCGCGGCCTCGCGGGTACAGTCCTCGCATGGAGGGAACTGAGCTTCAGCGGAAGCGGCGCGTCCAGTATCTGACCCTCGCCGCATTCGCGGCGGTGGCCGTCGTAGCGGCCCTGATCGTGATCAGTCAGTCGGGGGGAGACGACGACAACGACACGCCGACCTCGGTGGCCGGCGTCAAGGGGATCGCTCAGGTCAACTCGGAGCTCCAGGGGCTTGCCCAGTCCGGTCAGGCACTCGGGAACGCGAGCGCCCCCGTCACCGTGACCGAGTTCGGCGATCCCCAGTGCCCGGTGTGCAGGGCGTTCTCGGAGCAGATCGCCCCGCAGCTGATCTCGACCGAGGTCAAGCCCGGAGACGTCCGCTACGTCTACCAGCCGTACCTGATCATCGGGCCCGACTCGAAGCCGGCGATGCAGGCAATCCTGGCGGCGGGGGAGCAGGGCCGTTTCTGGAACTACCTGCAGCTCTTCTACGCCAATCAGGGGACGGAGAACTCCGGGTACGTCACCGACGACTTCCTCACCAACATCGCCAGGGCCGCCGGCATCTCCGACATCGGAGCGTGGAATGCGTCCCGCACCTCGTCCACGTGGGATGCCGTGATCGCGAAGGGCACCGACCTCGCGGAATCGCGGGGCTTCAACGGCACTCCCTCGATCCTGGTCGAGGGACCGAACGGGCAGAAGGCACTCCGCGGGTTCGGTCTCGGGGAGATTCAGGCCGCGATCCAGGAGGTGAGCTGAGCGGCATGCGGCTGCTCGTGATCACGGCGGATGACTACGGCTACTGGCCCTCGTACAACCGCGGGATCCTGGAGGCGATCGAGATGGGGGCGGTCGACTGCGTGAGCGCCATGGTCGAGCGCGATCACTGCGAGCCGCAACCGCTGCTCGACACCGGCGTCGAGATCGGGCTGCACATCGAGTTCGAGGGCCGCTGGGGATCCCGCAGCGGCGCTCCGGCGAAGACCTCGCTCAGGGTCCAGCTGGAGCGGTTCGGAGACCTCTTCGGGCGCTGGCCTTCATTTCTCAACGGGCACAAGCACTGCCACGCGCGCCCGGAGCTGGCCACCCCGGTGTTCCAGACCGCCCAGCAGATCGGCGCGCCGGTCCGCTCGGTGAACCCGGATCACCGGCAGTGGCTGCGCGAGCGGGGGATCGACACGCCGGACCTGCTCATCGGCCGCACCGAGAGTCGGCAGGCCGCCGAGCCACCACAGGTGCGGAACCCGCCGCAGGGCGTGACCGAGTGGATGGTTCACCCCGGCCATGCGGACTCCGACTCGGGCTCGAGCTATGACCGGGCTCGCCAGGAGGACCTATCGCTGCTCCAGAAGATCATGCTGCGCGCCCGCTATGACGAGCCGGTCTGGGGTGACGCGAGGCGCGCGACGCTGACCGAGGCCTTCAAGCAGCAGGCCGCCGCGGAGGGCTAGCCGGCGGTCGACTCCTCGCGGTCGCCGTGGCCGTTCCGCTCCGCGGTGGCTTCTATGCCGGCGCGCTGCGTGAAGCGACGGAACATCCCAGCCGGGCTCCCGCCGGCGGCCTCCACCAGCTCGGCGATCGACGCCTCCAGGTCGCGGGCGAGCTCGTCCAGGTCCGGCATGCCGTCGTAGTCGCCGATCAGGCCGAAGTTGACCTGGCCGTCGTAGCTCATGATCCCCACGCAGACTCCCTGGTTCTTGGCCAGCGGGACCATCGGGAAGACCCGCTGCATCCGGCGCCCCATGAGATAGAGCGGGAACTGGGGGCCGGGGATGTTGGTCACGACCAGGTTGAAGAAGCGCTGGCGAGCCTGTAGGCGCGCGGCCTGCCCGGCGACCGTCGGCGGGGCGAAGTCGGCGAGCTGGGTGAGGATGGAGGCGCCGAGAGCCTGCTTGGACTTCTTCAGGTCGCCCATCGAGCGGTTGACGATCTCCATCCGTCGAACCGGGTCCTCGCACCAGACCGGCAGCGGGGCCATCATCGACGTGACCCGGTTGCCGAGCGCCCCCTGCTGCTCCGTCGTCCGAACGCTGACCGGCACCATGGCGCGGAGCTCCAGGCCGGCGGTGCTGTGGCCGCGCGCCCTCAGGTAGCGGCCGAGCGCACCGGCCACCGCCGCGAGGATCACATCGTTGACGGTGCCGCCCAGCTCGTTCTTCACATGCTTCATGTCCGCGAGGGAGGCGCGCACCCAGGCGAAGCGCCGGTGAGGACCGACCTCGAAGTTGAACCGACTGCTGGGGGCGGCGATTCCCGTCCACGCGAAGGTGCCGGCCGCGACCGCCGCCTCGCCCGCCTTGCTCAGCGCCCGCCGGGGGCCACGCAGCACCCGTCGCACCCCGCGGGCGATCTCGCGCGGGTTGAAGGCGCGCTGAACCAGCGCCTCGGCGAGAAGCTGGGCATCGCTCGGCTCCGGGGCCGGGATCCACCGCTCGAGCGGCTGCGAGGCTTCGCTCGGCTCCTTCTCGGTGTCGAACAGCACGGTGGTGATGTCGACGCCTGAGACTCCGTCGACCATCGCGTGGTGGGTCTTGCCGACGATCGCGAAGCGATCGCCCTTCAGACCCTCGACCAGCCACAGCTCCCAGAGCGGCTTCGACCGATCGAGCTGCTGGGAGAAGATCCGGGCCGCCAGCACGCGCAGCTGCTGCTCGGTGCCTGGCTCGGGCAGGGCGGTGTGGCGGACGTGATAGGCGAGGTTGAGATGGGGATCGTCCACCCAGACCGGCCTTCCCATGCCGAACGGCACGAAGCGGAGCTTCTGGCGGAAGCGCGGCACCAGGTGAAGGCGGGACTCGATGTGGTCCCGGAACTCCGTGTAGCGCGGGGCGGGGCCTTCGAACAGCGTCGTCGAGGCGACGTGCATGTGCGTCCCATCCCGCTCCAGATGCAGGAACGAGGTATCGAGCCCTGTCAGCCGGTCGGCCACGCCAGTGATGGTCGCATACCGACTGTGACCCAGGTCACATAAGTACGCAAATTGCGCACCTACCCTGGCCGGTCGATTAGTCGCCAAACGACCCGCCTAATCACCTCGACGGACATCAGGTGAGCGGGGGACCCAAGCAGTTGGGGCGAACGGGACGGTGATCCGTCCCCAACGACAGCGCTTAGCGCTGTCGCGAGCCCGTCAGCTAACCCCGTAGGCGGCAGAGAGAGGCAGGTGGATTCGCTTGCGACGCTTCCATTGGAAGCGGAGGAAGGCTGCTCTTGCGCTGCTGCCCGCTTTGGCAGTGATGGTCACAGCAGGTATCGCGGGCGCTTCGGCGTCCGTCCCGACGCTGGCGGAGACCGGTCCGGAGGCTTCGGCCGCCGGGTCGCCGCCCACGGCCATCAGCCTGAACGGCCATCGGAACGTGATGGCGCATCGCGCCGTCACGCTCCGCGGCCGGGTCAGCCCGGGCGGCAGCAGGCATGTCGTGATCCGGATCGGCGGGCGCAAGCTGCGCACGCACACCCGGGCAGACGGAAGCTACAAGGCACGGTGGAGGGCGCCGAGCTCCGGCGTCTACCGGGTGCGCGCGAAGGTGGTCGGCTCGACCGTCCGCTCGCACCGCATCCTGGTCAACGTCTACCGGCCCGCCGAGGCCTCGTACTACGGGCCGGGCCTCTACGGAGGCGGACTGGCCTGTGGCGGAACGCTGACCCCGAGCAAGCTCGGCGTCGCCAACAAGACCCTCCCTTGCGGCGCCAGGGTCACGCTGCGCTACCACCGCCACACCGTGACCGTGCCGGTGATCGACCGCGGGCCCTACGCGGGCAACCGCGAGTACGACCTCACCGCGGCCACCAAGGCGAAGCTCGGCTTCCCCTCGACGGGGACCGTGCTCACCACCCGGTAGCCGAGCTCAGATCGCGAGTTGGCCGGGTTGGCGGGTCTCTTCATGGCTCGTCAGCCCGGCCACTCCGACTCCCACCAGGCGCACCGGGGTCTGCGGATCGAAGCGCTCGAGCAACTCCCGCGCGGTCCCGGCCACGATGTCCGGGTCGCAGGTGGAATCGGGCAGCGTGCGCGACCGCGTGTAGGTCTTGAACGGCCGCAGCCGGATCTTCAGGGTCACGGTCCGCCCACTGCGCCCATGCGTGGAGAGGCTGTCGGCGACGGATCGCGACAGGCGCTCGACCGTCTCGGCGAGGATGGCGCGGTCCGTGACGTCGGCCGGGAAGGTCGTTTCGCGGCTCTCGGACTTGCGTTCGCGGTCCATCTCGAGGCGCTCGCTGCCGACGCCGTTCGCCCGCTGCCGGAGCCCCTCGCCGTGGCGCGATCCGAAGGCGCTCTCGAGCAGCATCGGATCCGCCTCGGCCAGCTGGGCGACGGTCTCGATCCCGATCCCACGGAACTTCTCCGCGGTTCGTGAGCCGACGCCGGGGAGGAGCGAGGCCGGCTTCTCGCCGACGATCGAGAGCCAGTTGTCGTGGTCGAGGACGAAGAAGCCGTCCGGCTTGTCGAGATCAGAGGCGATCTTCGCCATCAGCTTGTTCGGCGCCAGGCCGATCGAGCAGACCAGGCGCGTCGCGTCCGTCACCTTCCGCTTGATCTCGTGCGCTCGCGACTGCGGGACCGGGGAGGAGGAGAGGTCGACGTAGGCCTCGTCGAGCCCGACCACCTCGACCTCGTCGGAGAACTCGCGCAGCGTCTCCATCACCTTGTTCGAACCCCGTCGGTAGAGCTGCATGTCGACCGGGAGGACGATCAGGTCGGGGCAGCGCCTGCGCGCCGTCACCATCGGCAGGGCCGAGTGGACGCCGTACCTGCGCGCCTCGTAGGAGGCCGTGGTGACGACCCCTCGCGGCCCGTCGTAGGCGACGACGACGGGCTTCCCTCGCAGCTCCGGGTGCCGCAGCAGCTCGATCGACACGTAGAAAGCGTCCATGTCGACGTGGGCGATCACCTGCGACCGATGGAGATTACGTCCGGGCCCCGACGGAGGGCGCTATTTTGAGGACGGTGACGAGCTCGGAGGCCAAGAACCTCGAAGCGATCTCGCGGGCGATCGACCAGCACAACCAGAACTGCCCGTTTCCCGCGAGCGAGGTGAGGATGAACCCCTTCGAGGCCGAGCGCCTCGGCTGGGAGGAGATCCGCGGCCTGCCGATCGTCCCGGATCCGAACCAGGGCACCGGATCCTTCCGCATCATCTGCTCCCGCGACCAGGAGGGCGAGGGCATCGAGGAGGCGGAGGCACTGGGGATCCCGATCGAGGTCGCGGTGCCGGGGACCCCGGAGAAGCCGCCCGCCTAGCGGCGGACGGCTTCGCCACCTCAGAGCGGTGCGGCCTGGTGGCCGCTAGTTGAGCGCGGCCGCCAGGCGGCGGCGGTGCTCGCGCGCCAGGGGGTGGTCCGCGCCGAGCTCGGTGAAGATCGCGACCATCACCCGCCTGAGCCGGTCCTTGCGATCCGGATCGCTCTCCTCGCCGATCACGGCCTGAAGCTGCTCCAACGCGGCCTCGGGGTCCCCGTCGTCCCAGGCGGCGAGGGCCGCCTCAAGGGCGTCGGACGATGAACCGTCCGGCGAGAGCGTGAGCTCGGCGCGGGCCGCGAGCCCGTCGGCGACGAAGTCGTGCGGGAACGGCCGAACCAACTCGAGGGCCTCCTCGGTCTCGCCGCGGGCGAACAGGATGCGCGCCAGGCCGCTCGCCGCACCCGCGTGGCGCGGGTCGAGCTCGAGCGCCTTGCGCAGCGACTCCTCGTCGCCCGCCTCAACCAGACGGTCGGCCTTCGAGGGGACGAACTCGTTGAGGAAGGCCTCGATCGCTGGCGGCGGCTGGGCGCCGATGAACTCGGCGACGACCTTGCCGTTCTTGAACGCCTTGACGGCAGGGAT
>DATFPJ010000002.1:0-10370 GCA_035264865.1 Solirubrobacterales bacterium | reverse complement strand
CTGCGCGGCATCCCCGTGCAGGTGAACGTCCTCGCGACGATGCTGTTCGCGCTCACGGTTACCGCGATCTGCTTCGTGCTCTGGCAGCAGAAGCGCGCCGACCGGCTGGCGGCAGTGCGTCCTGAGCAGGAGGTTTGAGTGGGTCCGCTTCAAGGTAGTTTCGGCGGTGTGCGGACGGGGGAGCTCGCGCTCGAGCGAACAGAGGCAGGACCGGCTGTGCTGACAATTTCTGGCGAGCATGATCTGAGCACCGCTCCGACCCTTCGGCGCCGGCTTGACTCCCTCCTCGACGAGGGGGCAATGACCGTGGTCGACCTCTCGCCGGCGACCTTCATCGACTCCTCGATCCTCGGGGTGATCCTGGACGGCCGTCGCCGCGCCGAGGAGAGGGCGATCGGTTTCGCCGTGGTGCACTCGAACGGCGCAGACGCCGTCGACCGGGTACTCGAGGTCACCGGCCTGCGCACTGAGCTTCCCGTGCACGCCCGACGGGAGGACGCCTTCACGGCGGTCTCGGGCAACCCGGGAAAGCCGCCGACGTGACGGCGACGGAGCTCCGGCTGACGCTCCCGGCGACCGCTGAGAACGTGATCGTCGTCCGTCAGGCCGTCGCCGGGCTCGGTGAGGCCCTCGGCCTGCCCAGCTCGCGCGTCGCGGACCTGAAGACGGTCGTCACCGAGGCCTGCAACAACGTCGTTCTGCACGCCTATGACGACGTGGCGGGCCCGATGCGCGTGGTCGCCGAGCCGGGCGAGGGAGAGCTCGAGATCCAGGTCGCGGACGAGGGGCGTGGCTTCCGGCCGAAGGCGAGCGAAGGCGATCCTTCACTCGGGCTCGGCCTGCCGCTGATCGCGACGCTCTCCGACAGCTTCGAGATCAGTGGCGGCGCCGGCCAGGGCAGCCGGACGACGATCCGCTTCAGCTACACGCCGCCGGAGTTCAGCAGTAACGGAACCCCCGCCGAGACGCCCGAGGAGCTGGCGATGGCGATCACCCCAGGCGTGATCGTGCGACCGGTGCTGGCGCGGGTGATCGGGGCCCTCGCCGCCCGCGCGGAGTTCTCGGTCGACCGGCTCGCCGACACGGTGCTGCTCGGCGACGCCGTCTCCTCATCCGAGGGCACGGAGTTCTACGACGGGCGCGTTGGCCTCTCCATCAAGGACGCCGAGGGCACCCTCGAGGTCAGGGTGGGCCCGCTGGTCGAGGGCGCGGGCCGCAAGCTGATCGGCGACATGGAGGTGCCCGGCGCCGGTTCGCTGCGGGATCTGGCCACCAGCATGGAGGTGACCCAGGGCGAGACCGAGGCGGGGGAGCCCGCCGAGTTCCTCGTCTTCGAGGTCACCCGCTAGTCCTCTTCGGGAATCCGCTGCCGCAGCTTCTCGATCGTGGCGCGCAGGATGCGCGAGACGTGCATCTGCGAGACACCGACCTGTTCGGCGATCTCGCTCTGCGTCATGTCCTCGACGAAGCGCAGGTGCAGGACCTTGCGGTCGCGCTCCGAGATCTCCCGAAGCACGGGAGCGATCGCCTCGCCGTACTCGACCGTGTCGAAGGAGAGGTCCTCCTCGCCGATGCGGTCCCGGAGCGGGCCCGGCTCGTCGCCGTCCCCCATCGTCGAGGTTGCGTCGAGCGAGACGGCGTGGTGGCCCTGAGCGGCGTGCATCGCCTCCAGGACCTCCTCATCGGTCGCCTCGATGCGCTCCCCGATCTCCTGGATCGTCGGGGCATGACCCAGCTTCGCGGGCAACTCCGCCATCGCGCGCTCGACCTTGAGGATGCGCTCCTGGACGTCGCGCGGCACGTGCACCGACCAGCCGCGATCGCGGAAGTGCCGCTTGAGCTCACCGAGGATCGTGGGTACGGCGAAGGTGGAGAAAGCGGTGCCCCGTTCGGGGTCGAATCGGTCTATCGCCTTGACCAGGCCGACGCTGGCGACCTGGACGAGGTCGTCGAACGGCTCGGCACCGCCGGCGTAGCGCGCAGCGAGGCGCCTGGCCAGCGGCATGAAGCGGTCGACGAGCTCCTCGCGCACCGTCGGTGAGTGATCGCCCGCGTAGCGCTCCAGCAGGCGGCGCTCGCCTTCCAGCTGCTCCCGCGGCCCTGGGGATGGGGTTCCGTTCATCTGGATGTCCGTCGAGGCGATCTCATTCATCGAAAGCGAGACTCCCCGTGGCGTCCTCTGGTAAAGCGGCAGGCGTGCGCGCGGAGATACGCGGTCGCTTCGCCCCTCCACGGTAGCTGCCCACGTCTTCTAAGTACCCCCGCCGACCGGGCGGCCAAACGGCGGGTTCCGCCCGCGGCTGCCGGCAAACCGCGGTTTGGCCGGGTGCGCGACGGGTAGCGCTCGCGTGACCGACCGCAGACCGAACGAAACCGCCTAAGGAGTGATTCGCATGCCGCCCCGTGGCGTCAAGAAGGGCACCAAGCGTGCCCGGCAGTACGAGAAGGTGAAGAGCAGCGCGCGCAGCCGAGGTGCTTCGGCGTCCCGGGCGAAGGAGGTGGCCGCGCGCACCGTGAACAAGAACCGCGCCCGCTCGGGTGAGTCGCGTACCCGCTCCCGCAGCTCGACCAAGGGCTCGTCCCCGTCGCGTCGCGGCGGGCAGCGGTCGGGGACCAACCGGCCCAAGGGACAGACCAAGGAGCAGCTCTACACCCAGGCGAAGAGGCTGGGGGTCGAGGGACGCTCCAGCATGAACAAGAGCCAGCTGCAACGAGCGGTCGCAGCGAAAAAACGGTGATCCAACGTTGGTCTACCTGGTTTAGGGGGCCTAGGCGTGGGGTACGCTGCCACTTGAGTCGAGGCAGCGGGCGGGCGTTCGGAGACCCCCTACTCCGGCGCCCGCCCACATAAAGATGTCTCGCCTCCGCCGGGTTTCAGCCTCGGCGCAGGCGGGCGGATAGGGCGGTCGGTTTCCTTCTCCCCCTGGCCGTCCTACCCCGCCTTGGTCGAAAGGGGCCGCAGGCGGGCTACTGGTCAGCGAGCGGCGAACCCGGGTCCATAGACTCGGCCCCGGTGACCGACCAGGCCGCAGCCCCGTACCTCGACGCAGTCGTCGCCTACGTCGCGCGGAGCCCCGGTCGGTTCCACATCCCGGGGCACAAGGGCGCCGGCGCGGATCCCGGCCTGGTGGAGGCCCTCGGGGAGGCGGCGATCCTGCACGACGTCCCGCCGAGCATCGAGGGGATCGATGTGGGGCCCGAGCCGACTCCGTTCCAGCGCGCCCAGCGCCTCGCGGCCGAGGCCTGGGGTGCGCGGCGGAGCTGGTTCCTCGTCAACGGAGCGTCCGGTGGGAACCACGCGATCTGCATGACGTTGGCGCATGCGACCGGCGAGCTGACGGCAGGCCCGCCGCATCGGGGCCGTGTCGTGGTCCAGCGCAACGTCCATTCCTCCACGATCGACGGCCTCGTCCTCTCCGGCCTGCGCCCGACCTTCGTAGCGCCGGAGATCGACCGGGAACTCGGGATCGCCCACTGCGTGACCCCCGAGGCCCTCGACGCCGCCCTCGAGTCCGAGCCCGAGGCGGTCGCCGGGATGCTCGTCTCTCCGACCTACTTCGGTGCGGTCGCCCGCATCGAGGAGCTGGCCGAGGTCGCTCACGCCCGCGACATCCCCCTGGTCGTCGACGAGTCGTGGGGATCGCACCTCTATTTCCACCCCGCGCTGCCGACGGGCGCCCTCCGCAGCGGCGCCGATCTGGTGCTGACGAGCACGCACAAGATCGTCGGCAGCCTCACTCAATCGGCGATCCTGCACCTCGGCGACGGCCGCCAGATCGACGACGACGTGATCGATCGCTCGGTGACGCTCGTCGAGTCCACGAGCCCGAACGCGCTCCTGACGGCCTCGCTCGACGCCGCCCGGAGGTACGCCGCCACCAGAGGCGAGGAGCTCCTTTCGGAGACGCTGCCGACCCTGGAGCGCACCCGCGAGCAGATCCGCGAGATTCCGGGCCTGGACGTGCTCGATGAGCGTCTCGCCGGTCGCACCAGCGTCGCGGCTTGGGATCCGCTGCGCCTGTCCGTCGACGTCCGGGGGACCGGGGCCACCGGTCACCGGATCGCCCAGCTGATGAGGGAGCGGGACGACATCATCCTCGAGCTCTTCTCCGAGAACGTGATCGTCGCCGTGTTCGGGCTCGGGCAGACCGAGACCGCCTCGGCCGGGCGCTTGGTGGAGGGGCTCCGGCATGCGGTCGCGAAGATCGGACCCGGGGACGTCGAGGAGCGCCGCGCCTTCGCCGAGCCGCCGCCCTGGGGACCGCTCGAGCTCGCGCCCCGCGACGCCTTCCTGGGACCACAGGACGTCGTGCCCTTCCAGGCCGCGGAGGGGAGGATCGCCGCCGAGTCTCTGGCCGCATACCCGCCCGGGGTGCCGAACGTCCTGCCGGGCGAGCGCCTCACCGGACCGACGCTCGGCTACATCGCCGACTCGCTGGCTCACGGAGGCCTGGTGCGCGGGGCGAGCGATCGCACCCTCAAGACGATCAGGGTCGTGTCGGAGTGAACGGCGCGGAGGCACCGTGGGGCGTCGACTCCGAGTACGGACGGCTGCATGACGTCCTGCTCTGCCGGCCCGACAACTTTCGCTGGCTCCCGACCAGTGCGATCACCAGGGCCACGCTCGAGGCCGGCTACGAGTTCGATCCCGAGCGGGCGGCCGCCCAGCACGCCGCGATGGCGAGCGCCTACGAGGAGGCGGGTGTGCGCTGTCACTTCCTCGACCCCGACCCGGCGCTGCCGTACCAGGTGTTCGCGCGGGATTCGAGCGCGATGGGGCCGAATGGCACCGTGATCACCCAGCTCGCCCAGTACTGGCGCAGGGGCGAATACGCGCCGGCGATCCGCTTCCACCAGGAGGCGGGCGTCCCGATCCGCGCGATGGTCACGGCCGGCTCCCTGGAGGGCGGGGACGTGATGATCGTCGAGCCGGGGGTCGTCCTGATCGGTGTCGGCGAGACCCGCACGATGGAGGCTGCGGCGAATCAGGTCGCGCGCTGGTACCGCGAGGACGGCTGGGAGGCGCGGGTGCAGCCGATCCCGGAGCGCTACGTGCACATCGACGTGCTGGTGGCGCTGCTCGCGGAGAAGCTGGCCGCGGTCTGCGCGGAGGCGCTGCCTGCGGCCGCGGTGCAGTGGCTCCGGGACAAGGGCTTCGACCTGATCGAGGTGAGCGCCGAGCAGGCCTTCACCCTGGGCGTCAACGCGATCTCGCTCGGCGACGAGCGGGTGATCTCCGCGGCCGGCGCCCGGGAGCTCAACGAGGCGCTCCGTGCCCGCGGCATCGACGTGATCGAGCTCGACCTCGACATGTTCACCCTGGGCGGCGGGGGCGCCCATTGCCTGGCCCAGGCGCTGCGAAGGGAGCGCCTGGGGTGAGCGGCCCGCCCATTGACGCGGGCCGGGTTATCGCCGACCTGCGTGAGCTGCAGCGGCGAACCGGGGATGAGGACGGCGCGCAGCGCCTCTGCTGGGGAGAGGGCTGGCGCACGGCCCGCGAGCACCTCGGCGAGCTGCTGGGCGAGATCGGCCTTGACCCGGAGGTCGATGAGGCGGGGAACGCCTGGGCTTACCTGCCTGGCGGGCGCGCGCCCGCCGTCGCCCTCGGGTCGCATCTCGACTCCGTTCCCGACGGCGGCTGGCTCGACGGCGCGCTCGGCGTGATGGGCGCCCTGGGAGTGCTCCGGGCCTGGGTGGATGCCGATGAGACGCCGCCGCGATCGCTCGCACTGGTCGACTGGGCAGACGAGGAGGGCGCCCGTTTCGGCCGCAGCCTGTTCGGGAGCTCCTGCGCCGCGGGCAGCTTCGATCCCGGCGAGCTCGCGAATGCACGAGACGCGGAGGGACGTCGGGCGCCGGCCGTACTCGCCGAGAACGGCGTCGAGCTCGAGCGCGTGCTCGAGTGCGGCTCGCGCCTCGAGCGGGTCGAGTCGTATCTGGAGCTCCACATCGAGCAGGGGCCCGTCCTGGAGGGTGAGGGAATCCGGGCCGCGGCGGTCACGGGCTGCGTCGGCGTCGAACGTCATCGCCTGCGCTTCCGAGGACGCGTCTCGCATGCGGGCACGACACCCATGGATGTCCGTCGTGACGCCGGCCTCGCTGCCGCGGCGGCGACGCTGCGCGTCGAGGAGATCGCGCGCTTGGAGGGCGGTGTCGGGACGGTCGGGGCAATCGAGTTCGAGCCGGGAATCGCCACCGCGGTCCCTGGGGCGGCGTCGATGCTCGTGGACCTGCGCCACCCTGACGCCGAAGCCCTCGCTCGCATGCTCGAGGCGGCTCGGGGCGCCGCCCGCGAGCTCGCCGAGCAGCGCGGCTGCGAGCTCGCCGAGGAGCCGGTCTGGGCGATCGAGCCGATCGGCTTCGACGAGGCGCTCGTCCGGCTCGCTCGGCGGGCCTGCGAGGACACCACCGGCACCGCGTACGAGCTGCCCAGCGGCGCGCTCCACGACGCCGCCTCGATGGCGCCGCGGGTGCCGACGGCGATGGTGTTCTCACCCTCGATCGAAGGGGTGAGCCACTCGCCGGAGGAGGACACGGCCGAGGCGGATCTGGCAGCGGCGATCGAGGCCTTCGGCACACTCGCGAACCTCCGCACAACTGCAAGCTGACTCGCGTGTTGTGGGGGGAGGCGTCGTTAGGTTGGCGCCACTCGTCTACGCATGGCAGGAGTCGTCACACACCTACCCGGGCGCGCGCCTCGGCGCGCCCCCCGAGCGGTCGCACTCGCGGTTGCGGCGCTCTGTATCTGCCTGCTCGCGCTGGCCGGGCGATCGGCCGCTCCCAGCGATGCGGAGGCCGCCAGAGCGGCGCAGGGCTGCGAGCAGCCTTACGGACTGGCCCCGGCCGGATCGGCCGCCCAGCGCTTCACGATGATGATTCGGATCAACCATCAAGGAAACGTCGACACCTACACCAAGCCCGACGGAGGGATGGGGGGCCGCATCCGGCCGCAGGACATCTTCGTGCTCAACACGCGCTATGAGGGCAGCGACAGCGGAAATCCGGCGATGACGCCACCAGTGGCGGCTGGCCTGGCCGCGGAACTGCGCGCGAGATTTCCCTGTAACCGGATCATCGCGCTGAACGGCATGAGCCTCGACCCGAACGCGCCGGGCTACGCGTTCACCGGACTCGGCGACGGGAACGTCTTCGCCTTGCTCACCGACTTCGAGCAGAGCGACTGGAACAGCGGACGGATCACCGATCCGGCCCGTCCGCCGTGGACGGACAAGTTCAAGGTCGCCCTCCCGCGGGTCAAGGGCTGGGACTTCACGATGGCGTCGACGGCGGCCGCCGATCCCGTCGGCTCGGGCAAACGGACCGGCCTCGCCCCGCAGGACAACGGCACCTGGAACTTCGGGCAGATCGCGCAGGACCTGAACAAGAAGAACCTGCGCCTCGGCTCGCGCAAGCTCGGGCCGATGGCGCTCCAGACCCAGGATGTCTGCGCGGACGGAGCCGGCCCCGGCTTCGGCGCCCGGGCCAAGCAGGTGCGCCTGCAGTACGCGTTCAAGTTCATCACCAAGAAGGTCAAGGTGAAGGGCCAGAAGAAGAAGCGGAAGAAGACGATCCGGCTGCCTTTGAAGAAGAAAGCGAAGCCGATCCTGGAGAACGTGGCGATGGAGATCTCGTTCACCGACAGCCCCGAGGCCAGCGCGAGCCAGGCAATCCTGAGCACGTCCGCGGCGCAGGCGGCGGCCTGCGTGGGGCCCGCGATGAAGCAGGGCATCGGGGCGTTCTTCTTCTTCGCTTCCGACGACTCGATGAGGCTGCTCTTCCAGCAGCCTCAGATCAACGCGCTGCGCCCATCCACGAGCGCCGGCTCCGCGAACACCGGCGGCATCGGCACCTAGCGCGCCGGCGGGGTCAGGCGACCCGCTCCACCACCGTCTTCGCCCGCAGGTCGGAGAGCGCTTCGGCGGCGTCGTCCCAGGCGACCTTGTTGACCGTCATCGGATCGGGATCGAACCTGCCCTCTCGAACGAGCTCGAGGACCTCGGGCATCAGACCGCGCACGTGCGGCCGCCCGGTGACGAAGGTGACGCCCTGGGTGAACATGTCGAGCAGCGGCAGCGGCGTCGGCTCGAGGTAGATCCCGATGCTCGTCGAGTAGCCGTCGCGGTCGGTGGAGCGCAGCGCGCAGGCGATCCCGTCCGGGTCCGCGCTGGCGTCGACGGTGATCGGATAGAAGCCGGCCCGGTGCGGGAACTCCTCGTCGAGCACGTTCGCCCCGAGCTTCGCGGCCAGCTCGCGGTCGCGTTCCGAGCCGCCCACCACGTCGACCCGCTCGGCGCCGAGGGCCAGGGCGATCGCGACGGAGTAGAGGGCGATCGATCCCGCCCCCATCGCGACCAGCACCGGCGAGCCCGGGTGCTCCGCGAGCGCGGGGGCCACGCAGCGCCACGCGTCCGGGATGTTGTCGGAGAGGCTGGCGACCGCGGTGGGAGCGACTCCCTCCGGAATCCCCACGAGCATCGCGTCGGCGTAGGGGACCCTGACTGCGTCGCTGGCGAAGCCGCCGTAGTCGTCTCCGATCGGCAACCCGTAGGTCGACAGTCGGGGCACGGAGTCGCAGTTGCCGGTCCTGCCGGCACGGCAGGCGTCGCATTCGCCGCAGGAGATCTGGAAGGGAACGCTGACCAGATCGCCCGGCTTGACGTTCTCGACGCGGTCGCCGACGTCGGTCACCTCTCCCACGCACTCGTGCCCGAAGGCGAATGGCTCAGCGGGAAAGCGCCCGCGGACGAACGCGACGTCGATGTCGCAGGTGGCGAGCGCGACCGGTCGCACGATCGCCTCGCCATCGCCCTGGAGCTTCGGATCCGGCGCCTCGCTCCACTCGAGCCTGCCGGGCTCGATGAACTCCAGCTGCCTCACGCAGTGACCCCCTGCTTGCCCTTCGCCGTGGCTGCGAGCTTCTCGCTCCCCGAGCCCTCCCGCTCGCGCTCGGCCGTCGCCGCCTCGCGCAGCTGCTGGAAGCGGACCACCTGGCCGCCCGCGCCCCAGTTCCCCTCGGGAACGTCACGGATCAGAGTCCAGATGCGCCAGCTGTCCGCGGCATCCCACCCGGTCGCCGCGAGCACCAGCTTCGTGGTCTGCTCAACCAGTCCGGCCTTCCGCTTCTCGCTGAGCGCTCCGTCGGGCACGCTGATCTCGATCACGGCATGCGGCTCGGCGACGCCGTCGGGCGTCTGCATCGCGGTGGACGGCAGGGCGTGGACGTGCGCCCAGGTGATCGACCGGAAGAACTCCGTGTCGGGGGCGCCCTCGGCGCGCAGCAGGGCGGCGCCCAGGTCGCGCGCCAGCTCTCCCTGAGCTTCCTCGGACAGTGAATCGGCGGGGATGGTGAGCTCGAGCTTCGGCATCGGGTCCTCCAGGTGCTTTGGGTTCAGAAGTCGAACGCAGCCTATAGGGTTCTGATTCCGAACGCAGGCTCGCTATGCTGGCCCGGATGCGCGCCTCGGAGATCGCCGAACAGAGATGCTCGATCGCGAGGCCCGCGGCGCTGCTCGGCGACCGCTGGACGCTGGTGATCCTCCGCCAGGCCTTCAACGGCATCAAGCGCTTCGAGGACTTTCAGTCCACCCTCGAGATCTCGCGCTCGCTGCTCTCGGATCGCCTCGGCCGGCTGGTGGACGCCGGGATCATGCGGCGCGAGCCCTACAAGGACTCGGTCCGAACCCGGGATCGCTACCGGCTCACCGAGATGGGCCTCGACCTCTACCCCGTGCTGATGGCGATTCGCCAGTGGGGCGATCGCTACCTCGCCGACGACTTCCCCCCCGCCGACATCCGCCACCGCGACTGCGGGGGCGAGCCGACGCTCGAGCTGCGCTGCTCGAAGTGCGGCGAACAGGTCGGCGCGCGAGACGCCGAGGTCCGCTCTCCCGTCCCCGCGTGAGGCTGCCCTCGGCCTAGCGGCAGGGCTCGCCGCGCAGCGAGGGGCACGGGGGTAGTGGCGTCGGAGCCGCGAGGCCGCGGATCAGCGGCAGGATCAGCCGCGAGGGGTGCTTGTGGGAGAAGGCGACCGTGACCCGCATGGGTGACCGGGGGACGGTCTCCGCGAAGGACCAGATGGGCTGGTCGCCGCCCGGAGCGCTGATCGTGACCCTGATTCGCGAGCCCGCGCGATAGACGTGCCCCTGGTAGTAGAGCGGGATGATCACCTTGGTGAAACGGCCCTTCGGGAGCTTGGCCAGGTCCTCGCGGCGCAGGCTCAGGGCGGGCTCCAGCAGGGTGCTCTTCCGCGGGCTGAGCTTCCGCCTGCTGGCCCGCAGCCAGCCGCCCTGCACGAAGGTCTCCTTCCCATCCGGTCGTATCTCCGAGATCGTCGCCTGAAGGTCGACGTCCGGCGCCTTGGCGCGAATCCA
>DATFPJ010000001.1:0-3460 GCA_035264865.1 Solirubrobacterales bacterium | reverse complement strand
TCGCCCGAGCCGGCCGGACTCGACCATGCGCCGGTGGATCATCGTCGGACGCCAGCGCGGCTCGCCGAAGGACTGCTCCCAGAAGGACTGCGCCACCGCGAAGTTGACGTCGAGCCCGATCAGGTCCATCAGCTCGAAGGGCCCCATGCGGAGCCCGGCGCCGAGGCGGACGATCCGGTCGATCTCGTCGTGCGGAGCGACGCCCTCGGCCAGGATGCGAAGCGACTCGAGGAAGAAGGGGCGGACGCAGCGATTGGCGACGAAGCCGACCGAGTCGCGGGCGCGGATCGGCGTGCGGCCCATGCCCCGCCCGACCTCCGTGGCGAGCTCGAGCGCAGCCTCACCGCACTCGTCCGCGGCGACGATCTCGACCAGCCTCATCAGCGCGGGAGGATTGAAGAAGTGCATGCCGACCACCCGCTCCGGCCGCTCGACCGCCGCCGCGATCGCGGTGATCGAGAGGGAGGAGGTGTTGCTGGCCAGGACGGTGTCCGGCCCGCAGACCGAGGCCAGGCGGTCGAATAGCTCGCGCTTCAGCCCCAGGTCCTCGGGGGCGGCCTCGATCACGATCTCGCAGCCGGCGAGCGCGTCGATCTCGGTCCGGCCCTCGAGCCGCTCCTCCGCGGCGGACGCGTCCTCCTCGCTCCAGCGCCCGCGCTCCGCCCCGCGCCCGAGGTCGCGGCGAAGCCGATCGAGCCCGCGCTCCAACGCCTCGGAGTCCACCTCGTAGACCGTCGTCTCGTAGCCGCCGAGCGCGGCGATTTGCGCGATCCCGGCGCCCATCGTGCCGGCGCCGACTACCCCGACCTTCACTCGGCGCTGGGCGGGACCATCGCGTTGATACCGGTGGCGTCCCTGCCGATGATCAGCTTGTGGATCTGCGACGTGCCCTCGTACAGGGTGGTGACGCGGGCGTCGCGCAGGTAGCGCTCGACCGGGTAGTCGTCGACGTAGCCCGCGCCGCCGTGTACCTGGATGGCCATGTTGGCGCAGTCGACCGCGGCCTCCGTGGCGTAGTACTTGGCGATCGAGGTCTCGACCGTGTTGCCCACTCCGCGGTCCTTGAGCTCGCCGGCGCGATAGACCAGCAGCCTGGCGGCGTCGCGCTTGACGATCATCTCGGCGATCAGCTCCTGAACGAGCTGGAAGCTTGCGATCGGGACGCCGAACTGGTTGCGCTCCTTCGAGTAGGTGACGGAGGCGTCGACGCAGCCGTCGCAGATCCCGACGCAGCCCGCGGCGACGCTGTAGCGCCCGTTGTCGAGCGCGCTCATCGCGACCTTGAACCCGTCGCCGATCTCGCCCAGCAGCGCCTCGTCGGGGACCTCCACCTCGTCCAGCGAGATCTCGGCGGTGTCCGATGAGCGCAGGCCGAGCTTGCCGTGGATCTCCTGCGCGGTGTAGCCGTCCGTCGCGGTCGACACCAAGAAGCAGCCCAGGCCTCGGTGCTTCTTCTCGGGGTCGGTCTGTGCGAAGACCAGCGCGAGATCCGCGACGTTTCCCATCGAGATCCACATCTTGTTGCCGGAGATCGACCAGCCGGAATCGGTCTTGGTGGCACGGGTACGGAGGCTCGCGGGGTCCGAGCCGGCATCAGGCTCGGTGAGGGCGAAGCAGCCGAGCGCCTCTCCCGCGCAGAGCCGGGGGAGCCACTCACGCTTCTGCTCCTCGGTGCCCCAGCGCTCGATCGAGCCGGCGACGAGAGAGGTCTGGACCGACACCACCGTACGCGCGGACGAATCCACGCGGCCCACCTGCTCGACGATCAGCGCGTAGCTCAGGTAGTCGAGGCTGCGGCCGCCGTATTCCTCGGCGACCGGCGCTCCCAGGTAACCCATCTCGCCGAGCATCGAGGCCAGCTCCCGGTCGAAGCGCGCGGCGCGGTCGTTCTCGCGCACGCGCGGCGCGATCTCCTTGTCGCAGAACTCCCGCGCACTCTCTTCGATCAGGCGCTGCTCGTCTGTGAGTTGGAAGTCCAAATAGTCTGGGGGCTCAGCCCGAGGCTGATGCAGCGAGCTCTCGGCCGAGGATCGCGGAGAACGCGTCGGCCGCCTCGCGGGTCCGCCTTCCGGGACATTCTGGCAACTGTGTCTCATCAACCGCGGAGACCGCCTGGACCTCGCGGACGGTGGACGCAAGGAACGCCTCAGTCGCTCCGAGCAGCTCCTCCAGCGGGTAGGCAGCCTCCTCGACCTCGATTTCGCGAACCAGCCGGTCGCGGGTGATCGACGCCAGGATGCCGACGTCGAGGCTCGGGGTTCGCAGCCGGCCGTCGGCCGAGACCCAGAAGACCGTCGAGGTGGGGGCCTCGAGCACCACTCCGTCGGGTCGGACCAGGACGGCCTCGTCGGCGCCGCGCGCGGCGGCGAGGCGGCTGGCCTGCATGTTGGCCGCGTAGGAGAGGGACTTCACACCGTTCAGGATCTGGGTGGGCGCGTAGGTGGCGCTCGCCAGCGTGATCGACTCGCGGTCGGCGTACGGCGGGAGGTTCTCCGTGAACGCCAGCCGGCGCCCGCCCCGGGTGGCGACCAGCCTGAGCTGTCCTTCGTTGGGGCCGAACTCCGCGAGCAGGGCCGCGATCTCGGCCTCGAAGGCTCCGCGGTCGACCGGGAGCTCGATCGCCGCGGCCGATCGCTCGAGGCGGTCGAGGTGCTCGTCGAGCGCGAAGGGCCGCCCGTCATACAGGCGGATCACCTCGAAGACGCCGTCGCCGCGGAGCAGACCATCGTCCGCGGCGGGGATGCGGGCCTCACCCGTATCGGTAATTCGTCCATCGACGCTGGTCAGCTCGGGGGAGGGCACGCCTGACGAGGCTATCGGAGCCGCCGCCACGCACGGCTCGTGTCACAGGTCACGTTTGGCATTGGTAAAACTAGGTAAGCAGCAAACGCCGCGGGCGTGCGGTTCGTCCGTAGCGCACTCCTCGACTCACTTGGGGAGACATCCGGGAGCGCGGCGAGGGATGTAGTGGATCCAGCAATCGGATTGCGTTCCAATCGAGGAGGCGCGATGTATCGCGATCGTAGGAGAAGGAAGCTGCAGAGAAGGAGGCGGGCGACGGTTGTCGCCGTCTTCGGTGCCGTGCTGGCGTTTGTGGTGGGAATCCCGACGCTTGCCGCGGCCGACCCTGTCAATGACGTACTCAACAACCTGGGCCTTGGCAGTAGTGGCGGCTCGGGTGGCGGTACAGCCACGCCGAATGCCGGCACGCCACCCAGCTACACGCCGCCCCTGCACGGGAGCAACCCGCACGGTCAGGGCACGGATGCGGTTGTTGATCTCACGCCGTCGAACTCGAACCCGTACCCGGCGCAGCCGAGTGACGGCGACGAGGAGCTCATCGTCGGCGATTCCCGAGGCGAGCAGACCACCGACGGCAGCTACCACGGCAACGTGACGCTGGCGTACCTGTTCGGCAGCGGGATTCTCGGCGTGGAGACCGCGCCGGGTGAGACGGAGG